>CAYQFD010000103.1:0-5342 GCA_964416795.1 uncultured Ruminococcus sp.
GGTCTCCCTTTGTCACTTCGTGACATTTCCCTCACACCGTGAGGGAATCTACCCTTGTCAGAGGGAGCCGATGGTGTTAGCGAATTTGTTGATCTGTTCATTTTAACCTTAGTGAGACAGCCACTTTTATATTAAAATATTTTATAGAAAAACACTTGACTAATTTAAAAAACTGTGTTATTATGTTTTTTGTTCAAATGCGGGTGTAGTTCAATGGCTAGAATCCCAGCCTTCCAAGCTGGTCGTGTGGGTTCGATTCCCATCACCCGCTCCAAAAATGAAAGCATCAACCCTTATGGTTGGTGCTTTTATTTTTATAGTCAGTAATTCGATGGGAATCGAACAAGGCGTAAAAAAACAGTCCAGTGGGCTGTTTTTTAGCCGCGGCAACGAGCGATAGCGAGGCGATAGGCACGGGCAGTGCCGAGACAAATTCCCATCACCCGCTCCAAAATAAAATCCGTTCTCGAAAGAGAGCGGATTTTATTTTGTATTATTCATTTTTCAATATTCATCATTCATTATTCATTTGATAAGAACGGATTTTTAATGAATAATGAAGTCGCTTATGTTGATGAATAATTAATAATGAACAATTATTATAAGCTTTTAATCTCCTCTCTCAACACCTCCAAACAGAATAACCAATAAATCACCCTCGCTGGTAATTAAACTATCGGGGGTTGTAATAATTTAATGAAACAAAAACGCTATCAACACACAGTTTCAAAACTCAAATTTCAATGATTAAACCTAGACAGGTGTCAAATAATATTGACACCTGTTAATTTATTTGACACAAGGTTTAATTTATGATAAACTTTCCCGTGTAATTTTTAATTTCGAGGTAGTATTATGTTAGACAAAATCATTGCAAGCATCAGCGATGCGCTTTACAGCTACATTTTAATTATAATCTTAGTCTTAGGCGGACTTTATTTTACAGTAAAAACAAAATTTGTTCAGTTAAGACTTCTTAACGAGCAATTCCGCGCTGTGTTTGAAAAGTCTGACGGTGAGGGTGTTTCTTCTTTCCAAGCGCTTATGGTTTCAACCGCTTCGCGCGTTGGCACAGGTAATATTATCGGTGTTTCAACCGCCATTTGCCTCGGCGGATTCGGTAGTGTTTTCTGGATGTGGTTAATTGCCGTTATCGGTGCGGCATCGGCATTTGTTGAGAGCACACTTGCGCAAATTTATAAAAAAAGAGGTCCACTCGGCAGCTACGGCGGCCCTGCATATTACATTGAAGCTGCTTTAGGAAACCGCCCACTAGCTGTAATCTTTGCGGTTTTTCTCATTTTAACCTACGGCTTTGGGTTTAATATGCTGGCATCCTATAATTTGCAGTCAACCTTTTCTGCTTACAGCTTTTATGACCAAACAAAAACCCCTTTAATGATAGGTATTATTGTTGCGGTTTTGGTTGGATACTGTCTTATAGGCGGCGGCAACAGAATTATAAAGATCACATCACTTTTAGTGCCCCTTATGGGCGTTGCCTATATAGCGGTAGCGGTTATAATTGTATTTTTAAATATCACTGCTCTGCCCGATATTTTTATCCGCATTTTCAAAGAGGCTTTTGACCTGAATGCTATTTTCGGCGGTTTTGGCGGTTCTTGTGTTATGTACGGTATAAAGCGCGGACTTTTCAGCAACGAGGCAGGTGTTGGCTCGGCTCCTAACGCCTCGGCATCGGCTGAGATTTCCCACCCTGCAAAGCAAGGACTTGTTCAGGTTTTATCTGTGTTTATAGACACTATTTTGGTTTGCAGTGCCACCGCTTTTATGTGTATGTGTTCAGGGGTTGAGCCCTCTGCCGAAATTTCAGGCGCACCCTATGTTCAGTTGTCTCTCAAAGCTACTCTCGGTGATTTTGGACCGATATTCATAACCGTGGCTATGATTTTGTTTGCCTTTACAACACTTCTCGGCAACATTTACTATGTCGACCAATGTGTAAACTTTCTTTTGAGGAAGGTGCCAAGCAAGAAATTTCAGATTATTTATCATATCATAGCCTCGCTCGTGATTTTTGCGGGTGCTGTTCTTAGCGCCGATTTGCTTTGGAATATAGCCGATATTACAATGGGCGCTATGACACTTATTAATATGCCTGTAATAATTATTCTGAGCAAATACGCTATTAGCACACTTAAAAATTACGAAGACCAGAGAAAGCAAGGCAAAGAACCTGTTTTCCTTGCTCGTGATATCGGCCTTCCGCATAAAACTGATTATTGGAATTAAAAAGAGTGCGCCAAAAGCGCACTCTAAACAAAATAAAAATTCGTATCCCATGCGGGCAGTGACTTAAAATGACGGATATAAAGCTTGTAATCATTACGAATAGCGAACACCGTTTCGGGTAGCTTTATTAAATCATCGGTTTTGTGATAAGCGGACACAAGCATTTTAGGTTTATGCTTTAAAATAGTATTTTTCGCTCCCAAAATCGCGTTTTCCTCTTCACCCTCAACATCCATTTTAATGTAGGTTACTTCATTTTCACCAACAATACTGTCAACCGTTCTAAACTCAATTTCCTTTTTACCTTTTTCTTTTTTAGAGTTTCTGCCACCGCTCATACTGAAGTTGGAAGTACCGCAAAAATCCCCTATTCCTACATTAAATATAAAAATACTTTCCAAATTTTCGGTATTTGCCATAAGCTTCCTGAAATTTTTAAAATCGGGCTCTGCGGCAAATATTTTTTTGTAGGTCTTTACCCTGTTCACAAAGTCTATAACCGTGTCACCTGTATAAGCGCCGAGGTCGACAAAGCTCTCATTATCCGACAAATTCAAAAAGCTTTCATAAGGCTCGTCTTCTTCAACCTCGCAGTCAAGCAGATACTCTATTTTTCCGCTCAGCTTATATTTTATAAGATTATGATAGGTCTTGCGTGATAAATCATCAGCCAATCTTTCAGAAACTGCGTCAAATCTTTCCTTATTAGAATAATAAAACTCTTCACAAAAAAGACCATCCGATATTACAGGCACTTCGGGTGCAAAAAGCTCCTGCTCAGCTGCGATTTTAAGTACATTCTGTCTTACATCTTCTCTCGCACTGCCAAAACAGAGCAAAACTATCATTTGCGGATATTTTTCTTTAGCCTCACTGTAAGACATAAGTTTCTTTCCGTGAAACAGTTTTTCTCTTACAAAGCCGTCACTTGCAAATACACCCTTATATTCTATTCCAAAGCTTTCAAGCACATTTATAATCTTATCCGCTCCGTTGCCCATTCCGTAAAGCAAAATCGGTTTTTTTGTTTCCTTTAAATATTTCCAAAGTTCTTTTTCCATATCTTCCACAAAAGAGTAATCCACTCTCTTAGCCCTGATTTTCATTTCTTCAACTCCCCTGTTATTTTACAATAATCACACCGTTTATACAAGAGGTAACTTTTATGTACAAAACACTTAGTCAATATTATAAAGAAAAATTCGGTTGCAAGGTGTATAAGCTGTCAATTAATGCAGGCTTCACCTGTCCTAACCGAGACGGCACCCTATCTCACAAGGGCTGTATTTTCTGTTCCGAAAAAGGCAGCGGTGAATTTGCCGAGAGCGGAAACAATATAACCTTACAGCTTGAAAACGCCAAAAAAAGAGTTGAACAAAAGAATAAGGACGGAAAATATATTGCCTATTTTCAGTCCTTTACAAACACCTACGCACCAACAAAAAAGTTGGAAAAACTGTATTTTGAAGCCATAAAGCCCCACTATATTGTAGGCTTAAATATTGCTACAAGACCTGACTGCCTGCCCGATGAAACAGTAAAACTGCTTGAAAGCATAAATAAAATAAAACCTGTAACGGTAGAGCTGGGCTTTCAGACCTCTAACGAAAAAACTGCCGAATACATAAGGCGCGGCTATAAAAACGAAGTTTTTGAGGACGCGGTAAAAAGACTTAAAGAGTGCGGTATTGAGGTTGTATCACACATTATAATAGGTCTGCCCTATGAAACTAAAGAGGACGCCGTAAAAACCGCAAAATACTGTGTAAATTCAGGCACAGACGGTGTTAAATTTCATCTGCTTCACGTAATTAAAAATACTGATTTAGAAAAAGAATATTTGAGTAGCAAATTTCACTGCCTTACATTAGAAGAATATGCAGATATTTTAAAATCCTGTTTAGCCGTACTGCCTCGAAACACCGTTGTTCACAGAATTACAGGTGACGGGGATAAAAAAACGCTTGTAGCACCTTTATGGTCGGCAGATAAAAAGAAGGTTTTGAATTATCTTAACAAATTTTTAGCAATTAATAATTGATTAATTCATAAAAAAATGTTACTATATTGAGTAGAATAGACAATTAATTTATGGAGATGCAAAATATGAAATTAAGAATTGCCATTGCGGGCTACGGAAACCTTGGTCGCGGGGTTGAATGCGCTATAAAACAGAACAGTGATATGGAGCTTTACGGCGTTTTTACAAGACGTTCACCCGAAACAGTTAAAACCCTAACAAACGCTAAGGTTTTTCATATTGACGATATTTTAAACCACAAAGAGAATATTGATGCGCTTATTATCTGCGGCGGCTCTGCTAAGGATTTACCCGAGCAGACACCCTTTCTTGCAGAACACTTTAACGTGGTTGACAGCTTTGATACCCACGCTAAAATTCCCGAGCATTTTGAAAATGTTGATAAAACGGCTAAAAAGGGCAATAATGTTGCTCTTATTTCTGCCGGTTGGGACCCTGGTATGTTCTCTCTTAACCGCCTCTATGCCGAGGCAATTTTACCTTGCGGAAACACCTATACCTTTTGGGGCAAGGGTGTCAGCCAAGGCCATTCCGATGCCATAAGAAAAATCGAGGGTGTAGTTGATGCACGCCAGTACACTATACCTGTGGATTCTGCTGTACAGAGTGTAAGAAACGGCGAAAACCCGACACTTACAACCAGACAAAAGCACATAAGAGAGTGCTTTGTAGTAGCAGCGGACGGTGCAGATTTAAACCGCATTGAAACCGAAATTAAAACTATGCCTAACTACTTTGCCGATTACGATACAACAGTTCATTTTATAGACCTAGAAGAACTAAAGCAAAACCACAGCGGCATTCCACACGGCGGTATGGTGCTTAGAAGCGGAAAAACAGGCTTAAACTGTGAAAACACACATATTATTGAATACAGCCTTAAGCTTGATTCCAACCCCGAATTTACTTCTTCTGTGCTTGTGGCATACGCACGCGCTGTCTTGCGTATGAATAATGAGGGTATAAGCGGCTGCAAAACTGTTTTCGATGTAGCACCAAGCTACCTGTCCCCCAATTCCCCCGAGGATTTACGCAAAAGACTGCTTTA
>CAYQFD010000104.1:0-5209 GCA_964416795.1 uncultured Ruminococcus sp.
AGCCACAATTCTCGAAATCAGTTAGGGAGCAATCACCCGCGAGTTCGTATCTCGCCGTCTCCGCCAAAATTAAAACGCAACACAGTCTTTATAGAATGTGTTGCGTTTTTCTCTTACAATATGTTTTTTAAGCCAGATATTCTTCGGCAAAATGTACTGCGACTGCGCCGTCTGACACAGCTGTTACAACCTGACGGAGTGCCTTTGTGCGAACATCACCTACAGCATAAACACCGTCAATATTCGTCTTTGTGGATTCATCCGCAATAATATACCCTATTTGGTCAAGTGAAACTGCATTATTCAAAAAATCGGTTGCAGGTTTTCTGCCGATACTTACAAAAACACCGTCACAGAATACATCGGTAATTTCACCAGAAACCACATTTTTAACCTTTATGCCATTTACCTTTTGGTCGGCAATAAACTCATTCACTGTGCTATTCCAGATAAATTCCACGTTTTCCGCTTTTAAAAGCGGTTCGTGATAGATTTTAGTTGCCCTGAGGGTATCTCTGCGGTGAATTAGGTACACCTTTTTGGCAAGACGTGAGAGATAAAGCGCATCAGCTGCGGCAGAGTTCCCGCCGCCCACTACTGCAACTGTCTTGTCCTTATAAAATCTGCCGTCGCAGTGGGCACAATAGTGAACACCCCTGCCAATAAGCGACTCTTCCCCACATATTCCCAACTCACGCGGATTAGCCCCCATAGCAAGAACTACTGTTTTAGCAAGCAAATCTCCGCTTTGTGTTTTAATTTCTTTGATTTTCTTCGAGAAATCAACACTAATTACCTCGTCATACTGTGTCTTAGCGCCAAACCGTTCAGCAGACTGTTGCATCTTCATACCGAGAGTGAAACCGTCTACCCCATCTTCAAAACCGGGGTAATTATCGATGTCGCCTGTTAGAGCCATCTGACCGCCCACAGACATTTTTTCTATTACAAGGGCATCAAAACCCGCTCTTGCGGCATATAAAGCAGCAGTATACCCCGCCGGACCGCCACCTATAATTATCATATCGTAAATATGCTTCATTTTAATCCTCTAACAAAGCGAGAATCTGCGCCTTAGGACGTGCACCCATAGACTGATTAACTATTTTGCCGTTCTTCATAACCACAAGCGTTGGAATGCTTGCCACACCGAATTCCTGCGCTAATTCCAATTCTTCGTCTACATTTATTTTGCCTACAAGGTACTGCGGATTTTCTTCTGCAATTTCATCAACTATCGGTGATACCATACGGCAAGGGCCGCACCAATCCGCATAGAAATCAAGGAGAACTGTTTTTTCACTCTTTTTTATTTCTTCAAAATTACTTTTATTTACACTTTTAACTGACATATATATTCACCCTTCCATATTTTTATTATGCCCGAAATTTATTCCACAAACTCAAAGCGTTTTACATATTCATTATTATGAAAAGTATATTCAAGGAACATAAATTTAGGTCTTACCCAAATACTTCCGTCACCGTAAAGCGCCTTATAAATTACTACTTCTTCGCAGGTTTCACTATCAAACCCGAAGTCGAGCACCTCATACTCATTTCCCTTAAAGTGACGGTATCTGCCCTTCTTAATCTCACCCAGCGGATTTTCGGGCGAGTATCTTAAATGAAAAAGTTCCCTTTCGGGCGGATTGTAACCGTGAGTTCCTGCCTGTAATAAATCAATCGATTTATTACCTTTAAAACTATTATAGAGTGTAACAGTTGTTGACGGTGGACAAACATAGTCGCCAAGCTTTGCAAAAATTCTAACAGGGCACTTAACCCGTGTCGCCTGTGCTACAGTGTCAAAGTATCTCAGCCCCTCTGCAAAGCGAGCGCGCCAGCCTGCCATATATCCGTTATTTTCGGCGTTAAGATTACAAAACCAAGGGATAGAAATATCAAGAAAGGTCACATCCTTATCGTGTGCCGCAACCGTAGTTGCCTGAAAAGCAGCCTGACTACCTCCCGCACTTATAAGGTTTTTTTCGTCCCACTCAGGTAAAGTTTTAAGATATTTTACAGCCATAAGATTTCTTATCATTACCTTGCGCCAATACGTTGTCATATTAGATGCATTTTCGTCATCTGAAAGACCATAATTCTTAAGCTCTTCGCCGTATTTTTGGGCAGCTTCATCGCGTGTAATTCCGTTTTCTATTCCATGTGCATTAAAACAGCCTGTTATAGTGTCATCGTTATAAATCAGATGTGCACTGCAAATCGCATATGCCTCAAAGGTCGCTTTAATTGGGTATTTACCTGACTTATCGGGAATTGTAACATATCCTGAAGCATTTCTGCCTTCGGGTGAAGCGATTCTGACATCAAAAGCCTTAAAGCCTTTCTTAACACCGTGCGTCACAGGCTCGCAGTAGACCACTTCTACAGGGAAATTAGCAATTTTTTCTTCAATTTCATTCCAATAAACGTCAAAATCCTCAGGAATAGTATCACAATATTCTAATTTTTCTATCTGAGCACCCGCGCTGGCTTCAAGTACATCAAAACTACTGTCAAGCTCGTTATTATTGTTGTAAGCCTTACAGGTCACACGCACAAAACCCGGACGGGATATTGAAGTCTCAAGAACAAGCGGTTTTCCTGGTTCACAGGAGGAAAAGCCCTCGCTCTGCTTACCGTCATCAGTTCTTATAACCCATTTAATGTGATTACAGGCAATATCTATGGCCTTTGCCCTTGCTGATATAGTAAAAATCATTTTTTCATTACACTTATAGGATATAGGAGACTTGTTAGTTGTACATTTAAAATATTTTGCCATTTAAACCACTCCTCTATTCAGCGTTTTTTTCTATTATATATCTTTTGTTCTAATATTGCAATATTTTAATCGCCGTTTCTCCCCTTTGAAATTTGTTAATTATTTCGATAACAGTACAAAAACAAAAAGCCGCTAAAAGCGACTTTTATTATTGCTGATATGAATTGTTTAAATGCCGATAGGCTTAGCTGTATGTAATTCTTCTTTATAAACGATTTCCTCAGTAGTATCAAGTAAAGGAACGATATAGGATAAGACTTTTTTTGCAAAAGCCTCTGTGCCGATAGAAGTATAATAATGAACTGGGTCCGAGTGGGCTTCATCGGGCAGAGAGTCAGAAACGGCATATAGGTCATTTACTTCAAAACCGTATTTTTTCACAACTGCAACAGCAGCTTCGTTATATTTCCCGATTTCCTCATTGTAACGCTTGAAATTCTTGTTCATCTTTTCTGACTGCACCTTAGTAGATGTTGCAAAAATAACCTTAGCATTTGGAAAACACTTTTTTATTCGCACGCAAATACGGTCTATATAGTACGCATAAACATCAATGGGGGTATGAGGTTCTTCTTCAAACAGACGTAAGCAATCCCAAAGACCTGCATTCCAGTGAATAATATCAACATCGCCGTCTTTTATCAATGATTTATATTCGTGAATATAGCGCAAAACGTAAGATGCGAATCGACAGTTTTCTGTAGGAAAATAAACATTTGCTTTGCCAAGCAAGGTTTTCTTTACAGCTTTATCATAACCTATACGAATGGAATCACCGACAAGTAAAACATTTTTCATAAAAACACCGCCTCTGTTTGATTATAGAATGTCGAAACGCTAAAAAGCACTTCGTCAAACTACAATCATTATAACAAAAAGTTATATTTAAAGCAAGAAAAATATCCAACTTAAAACAAAACTGACACCACTTGAAAAGCGATGTCAGTATGTTGCTTAAAATTTCAATATTTCCAAAAGGAAACTTTTAGTACACACATTATCAGTGCCTATTTGTTACATATACACCGCACTAACGTGCGGACACTCACACAATGTGAGTACTAAATAAGGTTTTAAACCTACACAGCCGAATTATATTAACTCGATAATTGCCATCTCAGCAGCATCACCGCGACGGGGACCTGTCTTTGTAATACGGCAGTAACCGCCGTTTACATCCATATACTTAGGAGCAATTTCGTTGTAAAGCTTTGCCACAACGTCTTCCTTAGTAATGAAAGCAAATGCCTGACGCTTGCTTGCTAAGGTGTTATTTTTAGCGAGTGTAATATACTTTTCCGTCATAGCTCTTACTTCTTTAGCGCGAGTAACGGTTGTTTCGATTTTACCGTTTTCAAGCAAGAAAGTAACCATTGCTCTGAGCATAGCGGTTCTGTGTTCGCTGGTTCTTCCCAATTTACGGGTACCTGGCATTTCTATTCACTCCTTAAACAGTGATTTTTGTTAAAATACAGTTTTTAAACTATATTTAGTCGTTTTCTTTTTTCAAGGTGTATCCGAAAGAATCTAACTTTGCGATAACCTCTTCCAAAGACTTGCGACCAAGATTTCTAACCTTCATCATATCTTCTTCGGACTTGTTGATGAGGTCTTCAACCGTATTGATACCTGCGCGTTTCAAACAGTTGAAACTACGAACAGATAAGTCAAGTTCATCGATGGTTAAATCGAGTACCTTTTCTTTCTCGGTATTGCTCTTATCTACCAAGGTGTTCTCAACTTCGCTTGCACCTTCTGCAAGGTTGAGGAAAAGCTCAAAATGTTCAATTAAAACCTTTGCAGACTGTGACACTGCTTCGTTAGCTTTAATAGAGCCGTCTGTCCAAACCTCAAGAGTAAGCTTGCCCTTATCTGTAACATTACCGACACGGGTATTGTCAACAGTAAAGTTAGCCTTGAGAACAGGTGTGTAAATAGAGTCAACCGGAATTACACCGATTACATTTTGCTGAGGCTTATTCTGATCAGCCGAAACATAACCTCTGCCTCTGTCAAGAGTCATCTCCATATTAAGAGAAGCTCCCTGTGAAAGAGTAGCGATATACATATCGGGATTAAGAATTTCAACCTCTGAATCGGCCTTTATTGAAGCGGCGGTAACCACACAGGGTCCCTCAGCCTCAATATAAATTTTCTTTGCCGTACCTGCATGAAGCTTTGCTATAAGACCCTTGATATTAAGGATAATTTCTGTTACATCTTCCTTAACACCCGGAATAGTTGAAAACTCATGCACTACACCGTCAATCTTAACATTAGTTACTGCAACACCGGGAAGAATTGACAGAAGAACTCTTCTCATACTGTTTCCGAGAGTTGTAGCATAACCGCGCTCTAATGGCTCCATAACAAACTTGCCGTATGTGCCGTCAGCAGTCATTTCAACGGTATCAATTCTGG
>CAYQFD010000105.1:0-1863 GCA_964416795.1 uncultured Ruminococcus sp.
CAAAGACGAAAATCTCACCTCTAAAATCAGGTTCGGATTATTCGTGTTTGCTTAAGGTTAAAAAATCACCCAAAAGGAATTTTTAAGTTCCTTTTGGGTGATTTTTATTTTTGAAACCTTATTTAGCAATAATTTTACACTTTTGCAGTCTATTAAATTGAGCAAGGTGTGTTCGGGATAAATTATTTTTCGGGTGAGTTATCCTTTTTTGCCAATTCGGAAATCTCACCAAGTTTAGATAATATGTAATTATATCCGTTTGAGGAGTGGGGGATAAGACAATCGGAGCAATCTTTTATTCCGTTTGAGGTATAACTAAAATTCCCGCCGCATTTATCACCCAGAGCATAAAGTGGGCAATAACAAAACATACAGTTAAAATAATCTCCCAATGGTTTATGGCAAGGGTAATATTCACATTCTGTATTTTCAAAATGACAAAAACTGTTTTTCATAAAAACTCCTTTTAGGGAACTTTTTTACAAGACAATTATAATAATTGCCATCTTAAATGTCAAGAATTATTCATCGGCACTTTTATAGTGGTGCACAGAGCAGTAAACAGATATAAAGAAAGGGGACGCCTCACTTTCTTAGTGAGACAGCCCCTTTTTTGTCTATTATAAGGTTTAAAATATTTTTTACTTAGATAACGTCCTTTAAATTAGCTTTAACAACGTTGTCAGCCGCACGGCGAAGCTCGGGCAAAGATTTACCCTCAAGGATTAGCGAATACATATTTAGAATTAAGGTTTCAAGCGGGCTGTTATCATCAAGACCACAGTGTGATTCGAGAACCTTTTTAGCATCAGCCATTGTTTGCTCTACACCATCGGTTTCAAGTAGATATCTATGTAAACCTGCGGCGGCACCAATAGCTATATATGCGGGTGTAATTCCCATATCTAATGCCAGAGAGGAAGAACCTATCAGTCTGTCTTGAGGGGATAGTTTTCTTGCGGGGTCCCCGCCGACACGTGCGCAGGTGTCCTTTAACGCCATATTGGTAAAGCGGTTTAAAAGGTCGGTTATATGAAGCAGTATGCCTTCAAGCTCTACACCGTATTTTTTAGACAGCGCCCTTGCACTCTCTTCCATAGCGCCACGAACGATTAGGTAAACCTCATCCTTATCGATTGACTGATATATGTATTCAAGACCTAAAAGGTCACCTAAGTATGCACAGGTTGCGTGACCCATATTATGAACGTAAAGCTTTCTTTTAAGATAAAAATCAAACGGCTCAAAGGGCACCATATTTTTAATGCTGGGAATTTCGCCCTTGAATGCCGCCTTATCAACGGGCAAGTAGCCGTAACTCTCAACGCAAACGCGCATTGGGTTACCGTCCTTCATATCGTCGGTTTGAACAGGCACCATTCTGCCGATTGAAGCTTCCACAAGACCAATATTCTCGTCCATCCAAGCCTGTTCTTCGGCGTTCAGATACTCTTTCAGCATCTTTTCAATTACCTTATTAGCGTCCATAAGGTTTTCGCAGATGATGATGTTTAAAGGTGGCATATTTCTTTGTTTTCTAAGCTTAATACCGTTTGCGATATTTGGTATTATAAACTTTAAAACGTTAACACCTACGGCTGTTGCCATAATATCAGCATTTGCTATTGCTTCGGCTACAGCGTCAGCATTCTTACCGTCAACCGCCGAAACGTTTTTAACATCAATATCGGTGTGACCCTCACTTGAAATTATGCGAACGGGGTAGGTGTGTTCGGCGTTTAGTGTGTTTATAACAGCGTCAACAACGTCTACAAACTGTACCTCGTAGCCCGAAGCGGACAGTAACATTCCTATAAATCCGCGGCCTATATTACCGCCGCCGTACATAACTGCTTTCATATA
>CAYQFD010000105.1:1963-5106 GCA_964416795.1 uncultured Ruminococcus sp.
GGGTCGGTCTTGCCCAGTTCCTCAAAATCATCAATAGCAGTAAGAGGGAGACTGATATGGTTGTAGATTAACTTCTTGCCGCCCTTTATGTTTGGAAGATTTAATGTGGTTTCAATAGCAGCGTCGATACCGCCGATGTGGGTTATCATTGCGGCAGGGTTTATTGTGCCGTCGTTCATAAGCTTAATGGCCTCTCTCATATCGTCCACATTGCCACCGCTTGTACCTACAATATGTGTATAGCTGTAGTGAACGTTATAGAAGTTCATTTCTGCCTTGAAATTACTGTCGGTAGGACCTGCAAAGAAGTTAAGGCAACCGTCAAAGCCTAAAATTGCATCGGCTTGTTCAACAACGGGTTTAACCGGCGCAAAGCAGATAACATCGTCATAACCTGTGCCGCCTGTAAGCTCTCTGAGTGTTGCTACAGCGTCGCACTTAGCGGTGTTTACATAGTGAAGCTCAATACCTAACTCTTTTGCATGCTCTACTGTGTAGATGCTCGCTGCACGAGCTAATCTTGCATCGTCAATATCGGTTACAACAAGCAAGGACGGTCTGCGGTCGCAGTGAAGAGCATAGTCGATAGCGCCAAGGCCCATAGGACCAACAGCGGCCAGAAGTGCCATTTTGCCGCCCTCAACAATACCCATATCATGAACGTAGCTTCCTAACTTGGTGTGATACATAGCGTGGAAGGTGCCGATAATACAGCTCATGGGCTCAGACAATGAGCCATAGAAATATACGTCTGAATTGTAAGGAATCAGACAGTCCATAACAAGAGTTTCATAAGGAATGTTACTATGCTGAGCGTAACCACCGCAATAGGCATATGAATAACCCGGAGCCTCCTGCATACCCTTGTAGAAGTGTGCGGGCTGAATTGAAACGCCTTGACCTTCTTTATACTTGTGCTTCCAATTTTCGCCAACCTTTATAATTTTACCGCAGAATTCATGACCTACAATAACGGGATTTTCTGCAACGTTGTTGGGAACACGCTTGTGTCTTGCACCCTCAAGTGTTGCTTTATAGGTGCTCATACAGATTGAATCGGAAATAATTTCAACCTGAACGTTATCGGGACCAATTTCGGGTAATTCCATTTCCTCCAAACGAAGATCCAACTCACCATAAAGTCTGACTGCCTTTGTCTTCATACTATTCTTTCCTTTCTTGTAAAACAGAGTAAAGTCTGTTTATTTGTTAATATTTACTATATAATACCACATTAATCCACAGATTTCAATAGCCCAGTGTTCAGAAAATAACAAAAAACTTGTATTTATGAGCGGGCAAATGCCCACAACTGACTGTTTGGGTTTATGAAATCTTTGCGGGACGATGTGGACATTGTCCACTACTTTCTATAATGCTTTGGAGATTTGTTGTAGATTTTTTTATAAACTCTGCTGAAATAATTGTAGTCGGAAAAGCCTACGCTATGTGCAATTTCGGGTATTGCAAAATCGGTGGTTTTAAGCAGTTTTTTTGCTTTATGCATCCTTCTGCGTAAAATGTATTTTGAAATTCCCATTTTGAGTTCAGCCTTAAAAATTTCATAAAGCTTTGTTCTGCCTACATTTAATTCTTTGCAGAGTTTTTCAATGGAAATGTCTTCGTGAAGATGATTTTCAATATAATCTTTGGCGGCTTCAAGAATTTTGCTGTTTTCAGGTGTGATAAGCTCTTTGTAGATTATATACGAAGTACAAGCTTCCATAATTTTTGCGGCGGCGTGTATTTGTTCTTGCGTTTTGTAAGGAATATTGTTAATGCTTTCTTTCAGCGCGAGAATATCAAAATTATATTTTTCGCCCCAGAAATCCATTTTACTGTATAGGTCGCTTTTGTCGGGATTATCGGTTATTTGTCCAAACATCAAATATCCGATGATCTTATCGTTTTCATGCAGAGGCATAACCGCTTCAACAAGCCCCGCATGGCATTTATATAGAATGAGTGAATTTTGTTTTTCGCATTTTTGGAAGGAGCTACGGTCTGCATAGTTGCACTTTCTGCGTGTTTTAGCACAGGCTTTCATTAATTTGCAAAAATCACAGTTGTGTTTTGGATAAGAAATAATTTCATGGAAATCGGTATCAAACAATACAAACCTTATACCTGACAGCATATAAAACGATTTCATAAGTGTTTCTAACTGGGAACTGTCAAACTGTAATGTCATAAAAATTCGTCCTTTTCGTACAAATTTACCGTTTTTCGTATAATGATGACTATAATTATACTACATATTTTAGTAAAATAAAAGTAGAAATTTTAAATGGAGGTTATTTTATGAAAAAACAAACATTTGCACTATACTTTGGCAACCGTGGGTTTATGCCTGCCGAACTTATTGAAGGTGCCCGCGAGGACATGATTAAGGCTGTAACCGATGCAGGCTATGACTACATAATTATGGATAAGGATGCTACCCGCTACGGTGCGGTTGAAACAAGAGATGAGGGCAGACTTTATGCTAAGTGGCTCAAATCACACGAGGGTGAATATGACGGTGTTATTCTTTGTATGCCTATATTTATCGATGAAAACGGTGCTATTGCCGCTTTGCAGGATGCCGGAGTTCCGATTTTAATGCAGGCTTATCCTGATGAAATCGGTAAAATGGATTTTGCACACCGCAGAGATGCTTACTGCGGTAAATTCTCTGTAACAGATGTTTTTGAACAGTATAAAGTTCCTTATACCGTTATGAAACCCCATGTAGTACATCCGTTGACCCCTGAATTTACACAAAATCTTCACGATTTTGCAGGCGTTTGCCGAGTTGTAAACGGTATGAAGCGTTTTAATATCGGTTGTATCGGTGCTCGCACTACCGCTTTCAAAACTGTACGTTTTGATGAGGTTACAATGCAGAGACACGGCATAAATGTTGAGTCCTTCGATTTATCCGAGTTGTTTGAGTTTGTCCGCGCAAAAGCAGATGATGACCAAAAGGTTATTGAAAAGGTTGCTTCACTTGAAAAATACACCGATTTTAGCAATGTTCCTCAAGATAAGAAGATAATGCTTGCTAAAATCAGCGTTGTTATTGATGAATATATAGAGACATATCATCTTGACGCAGTTGCACTTCGTTGCTGGAACGAAATGGAAACATATCTTAGAGTTTG
>CAYQFD010000106.1:0-4969 GCA_964416795.1 uncultured Ruminococcus sp.
GGATCCTTAAACGCACCGTCACCGTAAACCATAACCTCAACATTCTTGCCTGTCGCATCAAGCACTCTTTTTTGGATTTCAAGCACAAGAGCTTTACACTCTCTTGGGAAAAGCTTAATCTTGTCCTCAGTGGATTTATTAGAACCTAAAAGTCCGTATTTTTCATTACAGCCACTGCCGTTCACAGATGAAGTTAAAATCTCGTCCATTCCGTAAACCATCTTAGCACCTGCTTTTTTGAGCAAACGCTTTGTTCTTTCGCGGGTGTGAATATCACAATTTAGAACACAATCTGTATAGTCGAGAACAGACTTAGGTTGATTTGCGAATATTATTTCAACCTCTGCACCCTCAGCCTTTATAAGCTTCTCATAATAGTCAACATAGTCCACACCTGTGAATTCAAGCGGATGAACTCCAAACACTTCGCGGTAACGCTCAAGTGATAAAACATCTGAGTGAGGGTTTATGCCTGCTTCGTCTATCTTATCCCAATCTGCAAGCTCGTTACCAACCTCGTCTGAAGGGTATGCAAGCATCAGCACAATCTTTTTAGCGCCTCTTGCAATACCTTTAAGGCAGATAGAAAAACGGTTACGTGAAAGAATTGGGAAAATAACACCTATAGTGCAGTCACCGAATTTGGCCTTAACATCTGCTGCGATGTCATCAACAGTTGCATAATTACCCTGTGCTCTTGCAACTATAGACTCGGTTAAAGAAATAACGTCACGGTCGCGAAGCTCGAAGCCCTCAATCTCAGCCGCTTCAAGCACGCTGTTTGTTACGATTTCAGCTAGATTATCTCCTTCACGGATGATTGGACAACGAATACCTCTTGATACCGTTCCCACGCGTCGATTATTGTCTGACATATAATTTCGTCCCCTCTAAGTCACAAATTTTGTTGTGAAATTTCATACAACAAATTATTATAACGCATTTTATTTAATCTTGCAATAGAATTAACGAATTTTTTTGATATTTTAGTGGGTAAATTATTCCACTGTAACAGACTTAGCAAGATTGCGCGGTTTATCTATATCACACCCGTTATACAGCGCCACATAATATGCGAAAATCTGTAAAGGAATCACACTAAGCGAAGCTGAAAAAACAGACCTTGTGTGAGGCACAACGATAACGTTTTCAGTTTCCTTTTGTGTATAATCCTCAGTTGTCACCAATAAAACTTTTGCACCTCTTGCTAAAACCTCTTTAACATTACTAATCAATTTTTCACGCAAGTCATCTATAGAAGAAATCGCTATTACAGGCGTGCCATCTTCTATAAGTGAAATTGTGCCGTGTTTTAGCTCTCCTGAGGCAAAGGCTTCGGAATGGATATACGAAATTTCCTTAATCTTAAGCGACGCCTCCATAGCCACCACATAATCAATATTTCTGCCTATAAAAAACATATTATCCTCATTTTTAAAATCATTCGCAATTCTCGCTATTTTTTCCTGACTGCTTATAATCTCATCTATTTTAACAGGTAATTTTTCAAGGGAGTGTATTAATTCTTTTTTTGTATTTTCATCTATTTTCCCTAGCTTTTCACCTAAAAAAATCGCAAGCAAATAAATGCATACAAGCTGAGATGAATAGCCCTTTGTGGTAGCCACAGCTATTTCAGGACCTGCAAGGGTGTATATTACACTGTTCGCAAGCTTTGCAATCGTACTCTCTTCTACATTAACAACCGACAGAACGTGTGCGCCCTTTCGCTTCGCTTCCTTCATAGCCGCAATAGTGTCTGCTGTTTCCCCCGACTGACTAATGGCTATAGTAAGTGTATTTTGCGACAAGACAGGATTTCTATAACGAAATTCACTTGCAAGGTCTACCTCACAGGAAACACCTAACAATTCCTCGAACACATACTTCCCCACAACTCCCGCGTGATAAGCCGAACCGCAGGCAATAATTACAATACGGTCTATATTCTTTATAAGGCTTTGCTGCATTTTAAGTTTTGGAAAGCTTATATAACCGTCACTTATATAAGCATTTAAAATATTTCTTATAACCGACGGCTGTTCACATATTTCTTTCATCATATAATGCTTATAGCCGCTTTTTTCCGCACTTTCGATTTTCCAGTTAGCAGTTGTTATTTTGCGCTCCACCATCAGCGAATCGGCAAAAATTTCTACAGAATTCGGTGTAACAAAGGCGGTATCGCCGTCTTCTATATAAATAATTTTCTTTGTTTTAGGTGCTATGGCAGTTACATCGGAGGCTATTATATTACAATCCTCACCTATACCCAAAATAAGCGGGCTAAGATGCTTTACAGCAACCAGTGTGTGCGGATGGTCAGTACAAAGTATACCCAAAGCGTACGAGCCCTTTAGTCTTTTTTGCAGGCTGTTTACAGCGTTTTTAAGATCACCGCTGTAATATTTCTGCAACAAATTAGGTATTACCTCTGTATCGGTTTCGCTATAAAATTTGAAGCCATCTAGTTCAAGCTCCGCTTTTATTTCTTCAAAATTTTCTATTATTCCGTTATGCACAACCGCGAATTTACCGTTATTGCTGAAATGCGGATGCGAATTTTGCTCTGTAGGACCACCGTGGGTTGCCCAACGCGTATGCCCTATTCCCACATTACCGACTAAACTAATATTTTCACATTTTTTACGCAAGCTCTCAATTCTGCCTACGGTTTTCTCAGTTTTAAATTTTCTGTCGCCGATAAGTGTTATCCCAGCGGAATCGTAACCCCGATATTCAAGCTTTGAAAGACCGTCCAGCAAAAAACCAACACCGTCAGTTTTTCCTGTAAATCCGACTATACCGCACATACTATCATTCCTTCAAAAATTCTTTTCTTATTTTATGTCACATTTTCTGCGTTATTCCTCAATTTGTTTACCGAATATTCACATATTCGAGCAGCATTTGCAATAAAATAATTTTATGATATACTCATAAATCAGATAAAGGAGTCTTAGTATGGACGATTTTAATAACAACAGCGAGCTTAACGGCTTTGATAAGGTCGAGCCACAAAGCAATGAAAACGGTTACACAGTAACACCTAACGGGAGTTTTTATACAAAACAGCGCGAAGAAATAATACAGGATGATATTTATTCCCCGCCTAAGCCGAAGGATTTTTCTGCCGAACAAAAAAGCGATGGACAACAGAATTATGCACCTACTTATTCACCGCAATATTCATATACACCGCCAAGACCTAAAAAAGAAAAAAGACGATACGGTGCAGGGACTGTTATAATTTCCTCGGTTTTAGCTGCTATTATAGGCGTTGTGAGCAGTTTCATGATTTTCGTAAGTTTAAAAGGCGACGAATCAATGTCACCTACAGTATCAGGCAACACGTCCACTAATAACGTAAACATCAATATCGATGAAACCGCTGAATCTGTGGTAGAAGCAGTTGCTACAAAATGCACAGCAAGTGTTGTAGGTATTAAAACCACCACATCAGTTATGAACTTCTTTGGGGGAGCAAGTCAGTCCTCGGGTGAAGGTAGCGGTGTTATCTATAGTGCGGACGGTTATATTATAACCAACTATCACGTTATAGGCGATGCTGTTACAAATAAATCAAGCTCTAAAATAGAAGTTTTTGTTGGCAGTGCCTCTTCTGAACCATATACAGCGTCGGTTGTAGGCTATAACATTTCTGCTGACCTTGCTGTAATAAAAATTAACGCTAACGGTCTTGTAGCGGCGGAATTCGCAGACTCAGATAGTCTTGAGGTAGGACAGTATGTTATAACCATTGGCAACCCTGGCGGACTTGAGTTTATGGGCAGCGTGACCTACGGTGTTGTAAGCGGTCTTAACCGCGTAGTTTCGTCTGATTCAAATATTGGGCTTATTCAAACCGATGCCGCAATAAACCCAGGCAACTCAGGCGGCGCTCTTCTTAATACAAAGGGTCAATTAGTAGGTATTAACAGTTCTAAAATAGTTGCAGATGCTTATGAGGGTATGGGTTTTGCAATTCCCTCTAACACAGTTAAAGAAATTACCAAGAATATAATTGAAAAGCAAAATTCCCCCGAACCTTATATCGGAATTACAGTCAGCGAAAGATATACTTCCGAGGTTCTTAGAAGCTACGGCTTCCCTGTAGGTGCAGTAGTTCTGAGCGTGGCAGATGGCAGTCCCGCCGCAAATGCAGGCATCGAAAAAGCTGATATAATCACTGAATTCGACGGTAAAGAAATCACAGAGTATAATGTATTAGAGCAGCTGCTTAACCAAGCAACACCTGACGAAACAGTTAAAATTAAGCTTTATAGAAACGGCAGATATTACTCCACAACAGTTACTATCGGCTCTAACAATCAGGTTGATTAATATGTAAAAAACACCGTTGCGTAAACGCAACGGTGTTTTGCTTTAATATATCTTATGCCTTTTTGTTTGTTCTTCTTTTCCAGATAACCCAAAGAGGTCCTGCAATGCAAAGCGAAGAAATAGCACCTGAAACAAGACCGAATGCCATAGGAATAGCAAAGGTGCGAAGACTCTGTAAACCAAACATTTCGGAAACTATTACAATTGTCATAACTGCAAGGAAGGTTGTAACAGAGGTTACTATATTTCTTATGAGTGTCTGATTGATACTTAGATTAACTACATTTGCAATATCGGTTTCAGGATAAAGACGCTTGTTTTCACGAACACGGTCATAAATAACGATTGTGTCGTTAAGCGAGTAACCAAGCATTGTGAGAACAACAGCAATGTAGTTAGAATCAATTTGCAGACGGAAAATAACACATACAAAGAATGTTACAAGCACGTCAATCACAAGCGCCACAAGAGCCGTGAGAGCCGCCGAAATACCGCCGATTTTTCTGAAACGTATTCCTACATAAATCACAACGAAAATCGCAGTAATTACTATTGCAACCAAGCTCTTAATAAAGAAGGTGCCAGCCATTGTAGGACTTACAGAGTTTGAGTTATAAAGTGCAAT
>CAYQFD010000107.1:0-4926 GCA_964416795.1 uncultured Ruminococcus sp.
AATTTTAAGGGTTGTGTTTCGGCACAACCCTTAATTTGTTAATTGACTTATTATGCATTTTTTGTTAAACTCTAGTGTGACAGGACTCGAACCTGTCGCGCCTGCGAAACAAAATTTTTAATAATACTTTGCCTCAAAACTTGAAATACGTCAGTATATCTACGTTTATCGGCTTCGTCTTATGTAAAAATTTTATGTTTCGACAGGTTAAAAGTTTCTGCTGCCGAATTTTTTATTCGGCGAAGCAGGAAATTTGCCGCAAGGCTAACGCCTTGCAAAAATAAGTGCAAAGCCGCAATATAAAAGGTGGCAAGCGAAACCGTGGCAGGTTCGAGTCCTGTCACACTAGTGAGGTGTGAAAAAATGTCTGTAATTATAAGTGATGTCGAAAAGAAAAGTCCTGCCTATAAAAAAGGAATAAAGCCGCTTGATACTCTGGTTTCTATTGACGGCAACGCTATTATGGATGTTTTGGACTACCGCTTTTATCAGAATAACAGCAAATTAAAGGTAGAATATATAAATAAAAAAGGTAAAATTAAAACTGTTAAAATTAGAAAGAAGGAATACGAAGAATTAGGACTTGCCTTTGAAACATATCTTATGGATGAGAAGCGTTCCTGCAGAAACAAGTGTGTTTTTTGTTTCATTGACCAATTACCTAAGGGACTTCGCGACAGTCTTTATTTTAAGGATGATGATTCGCGTCTTTCGTTTTTGTTTGGCAATTATATAACCCTTACCAACATCACTGAGCACGAGGTCGAAAGAATTATTAAAATGCATATAAGCCCAATTAATATTTCGGTGCATACAACAAATCCTGAACTGCGTGTGAAAATGATGAATAATAAGAATGCAGGCAGGGTGCTTGATATAATAAAGAGATTTGACGATGCGGGCATTAAGATTAACTGTCAAATGGTGTTAGTACCGCAAATGAATGACGGCAAAGAGCTTGAAAGGACACTTTCGGATCTTACCTCACTCAAAAATGCTGAGTGTATTGCGGCAGTACCCGTAGGGCTCACAGGTCACAGAGAGGGACTTGAAAAAATAGAGCCGTTTTGTAAAGAAACTGCGGCTAAGGTTATCGATATAATAGATAGCTTTGGGGACAGATGTGTAGAAAATTACGGTGAGCGCAGAGTCTATGCGGCTGACGAATTTTATATTTTAGCCGAAAGGCAGTTACCCGATGCTTCCTATTACGGTGAATTTTTACAGCTTGAAAACGGTGTCGGTTTAGTGCCGCTTCTTTTAAGCGAGGTAAAAGAAGCGATTAATAACACTGATTATAAGCTTACAAATAAACGCATAATCACTATGGTTACAGGTGAAGCTGCTTTTCCTTTTATTTCAGAAATAGTTGACAAAATAAGTAATAAGTGGGATAATTTGGAATGTAAGGTAATTGCGATTAAAAATAATTTCTTTGGTGGCAGGATAACGGTTGCAGGTCTTGTGACCGCCACCGATATTAAGGAACAGCTAAAGGGTATAGATTTAGGTGAGGAATTACTTATTCCGTCTGTAATGCTTCGCGATGCGGGCGATATGTTCCTTGACAGTGTGACAGTTGAACAGTTATCAAACGATTTAAATGTGAAGATTACCGCCGTCGATAATGACGGATACGTTTTATTAGATAAAGTTCTCGGAAAGAAGGGTTAGTAGTGGCAAAACCGATTGTAGCAGTAGTTGGAAGACCTAATGTTGGCAAATCCACGCTTTTTAATAAAATTATCGGGCAAAGGCTTTCTATTGTTGACGATACCCCAGGCGTTACGCGTGACCGTATTTACGGTGATGCCGAGTGGCTTGGCAGAAAGCTTATGCTTGTTGATACAGGCGGTATCGAGCCTAAAACCGATGATATAATTTTAAACTCTATGCGTGCTCAGGCAGAGCTTGCTATAGAGACAGCTTCGGTAATAGTTTTTGTGACGGATATAAAAACAGGCGTTACCGCGGCTGATATGGATGTCGCGGCAATGCTTCAAAAAAGCGGAAAGCCTATAGTACTTTGTGTTAACAAGTGTGATGCTATCGGCGATACACCGCTTGAATTCTATGAATTTTATAATTTGGGACTCGGCGACCCTATTGCAGTGTCATCAGTTCACGGTCACGGCACTGGCGATTTGCTTGATGCAATAGTTGAAAATATACCTGTAGAAGAATTCGAGGACGAGGAAGAGGACATTATAAATGTCGCTGTAATAGGCAAGCCAAATGCAGGTAAGTCTTCACTAGTAAATCAAATTGCAGGTGAACAGCGCTCTATAGTTTCAAATATTGCAGGTACTACCAGAGATGCTATTGACACAAGAATTGAAAAGAACGGTGTGAAATACAATTTTATCGATACAGCAGGACTCAGACGCAAGTCTAAGGTTGAGGATAAAATTGAAAAATACAGTGTTTTGCGTGCTAAAATGGCTATTGAACGCGCAGATGTTTGTGTTATTATGATTGACGGTGTTGACGGCTTTACCGAGCAAGACTCAAAGGTTGCAGGTCTTGCACTCGAACAGGGCAGAGCCTGTATAATTGCGGTTAATAAGTGGGATGCTGTTGAGAAGGACGGCACAACTATGGACAGCTTCAGAAAGAAGCTGATGGTTGATTTTTCCTTTATGCCTTATGCTCCGATTATATTTATTTCCGCTAAGACGGGACAGCGTGTTGATAGACTTTTTGAGCTTATCAAATATGTTAACGAGCAGAACACAATGCGCATTTCAACAGGTATGCTCAACGATATTTTAGCCGATGCTACCGCGCGTGTTCAACCGCCGTCTGACAAGGGTAAAAGGCTTAAGATTTACTATATGACACAAGCTTCTACCAAACCGCCGACATTTGTTTGCTTTTGCAACAAGGCGGAGCTTTTCCACTTCTCTTATCAGAGATATCTTGAAAATCAAATTCGTTCTACATTCGGTCTTGAGGGTACACCTGTGCGCTTTGTCATTCGTGAAAGGGGCGACAAATAGTGAATTTTTATTTGATAGTTATCGGTACAGTCGTTTTAGCATACCTTATCGGCAGTATTAATTTTGCCGTAATTTTCAGTGCGCTTTTTATGAAAAAAGATGTTAGAAGTATGGGCAGCGGTAATGCAGGCACCACTAATGTTATGCGAAACGGCGGTTTTTTACCCGGTGCTCTTACCTTTATTTGCGATGCTTTAAAGGGTTATGTAGCATGCTTTATAGGTTTAAAGGTATTCGAGTATCTTAGCCATCATTTAGAATGGGCTATGCCCATTTATGGCGCGTTAGCATGTGGACTTGCCTGTATGCTGGGTCATGTATTTCCTGTTTTCTTTAGCTTTAAAGGCGGCAAGGGTGTTGCCACAAGTGTGGGAATATTTTATGTATGTAACCCATTGGCGATTACTTTGGGACTTACAGTGTTTGCTATAGTTCTTATAATCTCAAAATACGTTTCGTTAGCTTCTATAATAGCTACGGTTACTGTTGTTTCACTTTCAATAGTTTTTTGTGATCTTTATGCTTCGGTAGCACCACAGGTATTACTTATTCTTGCTATGGGTGCCATAGTGATTTTAAAGCATATAACAAATATTAAACGCCTTCTTTCAGGCACAGAATCTAAAATAGGCTCTAAAAGGGGGAAGAAATAATGTCTAAGATTTCAGTTCTCGGCTCAGGAGGATGGGGAATTGCTTTGGCAATTTCTGCATATAATAACGGCTGTGAGGTAAACCTCTGGTCACCTTTTTTAGAAGAAGTTGAAATGCTTCGCGAAAAACGCACTAACGAAAAGCTGTTAAAGGATATCCGCATACCAGATGACATTAATATTACCGATGATTTATCCTGTGTAGAGGGTGATACGCTGACAATAATTGCAACACCCTCTATCGCAGTGCGTGAGGTTTGTGAAAAACTGAGCAGGCAATCGGATTTCGGTATTATTGTAAATGTTTCAAAGGGCTTTGAAAAGGGAAGTCTTAAAAGACTTTCACAGGTAGTAACAGAGGTTTTACCCGATGCTGTTGTAGTGGCTCTTACAGGACCTTCTCACGCTGAAGAGGTGGCGCGCGGAATACCAACCTCTATTGTGGCGGCTTCCGATTCGAAAGCAGCGGCACAGGCGGTACAGAACATAATGGCGAGCGATTGCTTGCGTATATACACCTCGGGCGACATAATAGGCGCAGAGCTTGGCGGTGCGCTTAAAAACGTAATTGCTGTAGCGGCAGGCTTTTGTGACGGCTTCGGTCTGGGTGATAATACAAAGGCGGCATTGATTACAAGAGGTCTTGCCGAAATGTCAAGACTTGGTGTCTGTATGGGAGCTAAGGAATACACCTTTGCGGGACTTACAGGAGTAGGCGACCTTGTTGTAACCTGTACCTCAAGGCATAGCCGCAATAACCGTTTCGGTTATAAGGTAGGAAGCGGTGTGCCTATTAAAGAGGCACTCAGCGAGGTTGGAACGGTTGAGGGCTATTATGCTGCAGAAATGGCGCATGATTTAGCGCTTAAATATAATATAGAGCTTCCTATCATTGATGAATGTTATAAAGTTCTTTATGAGAACCGCGATGTAAATTCGGTTATTTCTGCATTAATGACACGTCCCAACAGAAGTGAGCATTAAATTTTAAATAAGTTTAAAAAAAGACTTGATTTTTGTCATACAGTGTGGTATTATTATTTTTGCTTACGGTGAAATGAAATGTCACCGAAAAAAGAAGGAGGTGCAGACCATGGCTAAATGTGATATCTGCAGTAAAGAAATTGCTTTCGGTATTAAGGTTTCTCACTCACACAGACGTACTAACAGAACATGGAAACCCAATGTTAAGAAGGTAAAGGCAATCGTAAACGGCTCTCCTCGCCGTATCAATGTTTGCACCCGTTGCTTACGTTCAGGTAAGGTTACCAGAGC
>CAYQFD010000108.1:0-2100 GCA_964416795.1 uncultured Ruminococcus sp.
ACATTTAAAAAAAATTTACAATAGTAAAGATATAAATTGTTGAAAAAAATTATAGTAACTGATATAATAATTGTATATATACGTTATGTAAGGAGTAAATTTATGAAAAACTTAACTGTTAAAGAGCTTTTTAGCTTTGAGGGAACATTAGTTGAACCGTTGTTTAATAATGTAGAGCTTTGCTATGAAGTTTTACCTAAAATTAGCGATTTCATAAAAGCTTTAGGACCCACTCTTGATAAAAAAAAATTTGAAGAAAAAGGTGAAAATATTTGGATTGCAAAATCTGCAAAGGTAGCCCCTTCTGCTTCAATAACAGGTCCTTGCATTATAGGTGAAAATTCCGAAGTCAGACACTGTGCTTTTATTCGCGGTAATGCATATATCGGCGATTCGTGTGTGGTAGGAAATTCGACTGAGCTTAAAAACGTTGTTCTGATTTCACACGTTCAGGTGCCGCATTATAATTATGTTGGTGATTCTGTCCTAGGTGTCTATTCGCATATGGGCGCTGGCTCAATTACCTCAAATGTTAAGTCAGATAAAACACTTGTTGCCATAAAAATTGATGATAAAAAGATTGAAACAGGACTTAAAAAATTTGGTGCTATGATTGGAGATCATGTTGAAATCGGCTGTGGTTCTGTGCTTAATCCAGGCACCGTTATAGGCAAAAATTCGAATGTTTATCCGCTTTCTTCGGTTAGAGGATATATCCCAGAAAACAGTATTTATAAAAAAGCCGGAGAGGTTGTTTTTAAAAGATGATTACAGAAAAATGGGATATTTTGGATGAAAGAGGCGTTCCCACAGGTAGACAGACTCTCCGCGGTCAGACAATGTTTAAAAGCGGCGAATATCATTTAGTGGTTCATATCTGGATTGTTTCTTCTAATAATAAATTTTTAATACAAAGACGTTCCGAAAACAAAAAATTGATGCCTGGTGAGTGGGCAGCAACCGGTGGTGCAGCAATTTCGGGCGAGGATTCTTTTACTGCCGCCAACCGCGAGCTTTTTGAGGAGCTTGGTATTAAGAGTGACCGTCTATCTCTTAAAAAGCTTTTCAGAATTAAACGCAGAAACTCACTTCTTGATGTTTGGTTTATTGAAACTGATACAGAAATTTCACAGCTAACACTTCAAAAGAATGAGGTTGCCGAAGCAAAATGGGTATCGGCTGAATGTCTTGCCGAAATGATTGAAAACGGAGAGTTTCATAATTACGGAGAAAAATATTTTTCTCGTGTTTTCAGCGAGATTGATAATTTAAAAGGAGCTTTGGTATGAGTCTTATTAAGGAAGGAACAAGCTGTGCAAGGTGCAAATCATACCTCTTTGATGAGGATGATGTTGTATACTGTCCAATTTGCGGCGCGCCACATCACAGAGATTGCTATAATGCACTCGGTCACTGCGCGCTGGAGGAAATGCATGGCACAGAGTTCGAATATACACCACCGCACGAGTCGGAAGAAAAAGAAACTGCACCAAATGATGTTTTTTCTGATAATCCGCCAAATCCTGCAGACAATGCGGATTTTTTAAGAAGTAACGGTTTTACAGTTTTTGATTTACTGGGCGGTGTTCCCGCCGATTATAAACTCGATGAAAATGTAACTGCAAACGATGCGAAAAAATTCGTGCTCGCTAATACCCACCGTTATATTCCAAAATTCGCAACCCTCAGTAAAGAAAACAAGGCATCGTGGAATTGGGCGGCTTTTTTGTTCCCTGCTCCTTGGATGATTTCTCGCAAAATGTATAAGGGCGGTATAATTTTTGCCTTTCTTACTATTATTGCTACTTTGTTTTCGATTCCGCTTAATGTTACTGTTAATAATTTAGGAATAACTGCGGGCACATATTTAGAAGTAGCAGAAGCTTTAGCAGAAAATATTTCGAGCTTAAGCACAGCCGTTTTAATTTTTTCATTGGTAAGCATTGTTCTTAATATTATTTTACGAGTTATATGCGCTGTTTTTGCTGATTTTTGGTATAAAAAATATACAGTTAACAGCATTAAACGGATTAAGAAAAACAGTGATGATTTGGATCATAATTACCGAAAGTATGGCGGTGTTAATATTTTCTTGTTCTT
>CAYQFD010000108.1:2200-4828 GCA_964416795.1 uncultured Ruminococcus sp.
AATTTCGGTCAGGTCGACCTTACATTTGATACTGTCTTTGAAGCAATATTTAGCGGAAACTACGAATCGGCTATGCAAATTTTAGATGATTTAGACACTAGCGAAGTAGGACTATCTTTTCTTGCTACAGCTCTTCAGAATATTGTTAAAATAGCTATAACAATTGTGACCGGTATTTTTGGTTACAATATCTATATGAATCATTGTATTGAAAAAATCAAAAATTATAAACTAAGTCACGCTGACCCTCGTTTTTATCAGATGGGTATTTCTGCTATAGGCGGCGTTTCGGGCGGAATGTTGGCACTTGGTTTTTTAATTATGTTCGGTACAGATGCAATAATTTCATTTGTTTCAGCAATTTTTTCATTAATTACATAGCCAAAGCATTCAAACTTGAATCAAGTTTAAATGCTTTGGCTAATGAGGTGAAATTTTGAAAAGCTATACTTCCCTATTTCTTGACCTAGATAATACCTTGCTCGATTTTAATATGGCAGAAAAACTTGCTATCACAGCGGTTTTAAAAAAGTACAACCTTCCGCACGACGAGCTTTCAGTTAAAGCATATTCTGATATAAACCGCGACTATTGGGAAAGATTTGAGCGCGGTGAAATCGAAAAAAGCGAAATCTTTGAAGGCAGATTTAAAACTTATTTAGAGGTTTTTAACCTTGCGGGTGATATAAAAGCAATTTCAAAGGATTATTTTTTCGAACTTTCCGAAGGATATTTTACAGTTGATGGTGCCGACGATATTTTGAAGTATTTAAAAACAAATGGCTATAAATTATATGCCACAACAAACGGTATTTCTTTAACGCAGTTTAAGCGTATAAAAGGCTCAGGTCTCGAAAAATATTTCGATAAAATCTTCATTTCAGAAGATGCCAATCATCAAAAGCCTGAAAAGGAATACTTTGATTATGTAATTCAAAATATTCCCGAAAAAGACAAATCAAAGATGCTTATAATCGGCGACAGCCAAAGCTCTGATATTTTAGGCGGTATTAATTCAAGAATTGATACCTGTTGGTATAACCCTAACTTTTTAAAATCAAAATATTACAGTAAATATGAAATACATTCACTTAAAGAAATTAAAAATATATTATAAATAAAGCCACACTCAAGTGTGGCTTAAAATTTTGCTAAAATTAAAACGCCGCGGATAGCACGGCGTTTTTAAAATCAATTAAATTAAGCGTTTGCTTTGTTGAAACGAGTAACTAAAGCAGACTTCTTTCTTGCAGCGTTGTTCTTGTGAATAATGCCTTTAGAAGCGGCTTGGTCAATCTTCTTAACAGCAGCTGTAACAGTAGCAGCCATATCATCAGCCTTAGCATCAATAGCAGCATCAGCCTTTTTAACAGCGGTTCTTAAAGCAGAACGGTAAGCCTTGTTATGTTCATAATTAGCTTTGCTAACTAAAACACGCTTTTTAGCAGATTTAATATTCGGCATCTTGACACCTCCCAACACATAGTACCAATATAATAATTAATACCGAAACTCACGTACAACTAATAATATCACAGTTTACTACAAATTGCAACACTTTTTTAAAATAATTTTGAATTAATTCTTGTATGTGGGAACGATACGTTTAACCAAAGCGCGAATATCAACAGCTTCATCATACATAGCCTTTTTCATCTCATCTAAGGTTGCAAAGAAAACATCCTCGTCAATTTCAATCGGCTTGCCGATATGAATTAAATTATTTTCGGTAGCTTTTAGTCCCTCTTCGGACATAAGAAGCTCTTCATATAATTTTTCACCGGGTCTTAGTCCCGTAAATTTAATTTCAATATCCTTATACGGTGTAAAGCCCGAAAGTCTAATTAGATTCTCAGCAAGGGTTAAAATCTTCACAGGCTTGCCCATATCAAGAACAAAAATTTCACCGCCTGTTGCATTAGCACCTGCCTGTAAAACAAGAGAAACTGCTTCGGGAATAGTCATAAAATATCTAATAATATTAGGGTCTGTAACCGTAACAGGTCCGCCCTCTTCAATTTGTTTTTTAAATAGAGGTATAACGCTACCGTTAGAGCCTAATACATTACCGAATCTGACAGCAACAAAGTCTGTTTCTGAATGCTTATCACAGGTTTGAACAATCATTTCACATATACGCTTGCTGGCACCCATAATATTTGTTGGGTTAACAGCCTTGTCAGTAGAAATCAGTACAAACTTCTCCGCCCCGTATTTTGAAGCGCAGTTAGCCGTTTTAAATGTGCCAAAAACATTGTTTTTAATAGTTTCATTAGGACTGTCTTCCATTAAAGGCACATGCTTATGAGCTGCCGCGTGATATACTATCTGAGGCTTATAAGTTTTGAAAAGATAATCAAGGCGCTTGCTATCTCTGACAGAACCGATCAAAGTTACCAAATCAAGCTCAGGATATGAACGAATAAGCTCGTTTTGTATATCATAAGCATTATTTTCATATATATCAAAAATAATCAACTGAGAAGGCTTATGCATAGCGATTTGTCGGCAAAGCTCAGAACCGATAGTTCCACCGCCACCTGTAACTAACACAACCTTGTCCGACACATAATTAAGCTTTTCACCTAAATTAATATCAATTGGATCTCTACCAAGCAGGTCTTCAAT
>CAYQFD010000109.1:0-4758 GCA_964416795.1 uncultured Ruminococcus sp.
TCCACGTGAGCGGTTCGTGGAAATAAATCAACAGGTGTGTATTCCTCTAATTTATATCCAAATGAATCAAAGATTTTGATATCTCTTGCAAGTGTTGCCACATCACATGAAACATAAACCACGCGTTCGGGGCTAAATTTATTACAAATAGTATCAATCAGTTCCGCGGTGCAACCCTTTCGCGGTGGGTCAACGATTACAACATCGGTGCCTATTCCCTCTCTTGCTAATTTTGACGCCGCCTCTGTAGCATCGGCACAAATAAATCTCGCATTAGAAATTTCATTTTGCTTCGCATTGAATTTCGCGTCCTCAACTGCTTGTGGCACGATTTCAACACCTATTATATTCATCGCCTTATCTGCCATAGAAAGTCCGATTGTGCCCGCACCGCAGTAAAGGTCTAAAACATTTTTATCCTGCGGATTTGCATATTCTGCCGCTTTTTTATAAAGCAATTCTGCCATCGTTCTGTTAACCTGATAGAATGATAACGGCGAAAGCCTTACCTTTATACCGCATAGAATATCGGTTATAAATTCCTTGCCGAAAAGACATATACACCTATCGCCTAAAATAACATTTGTGTCTTTTTTGTTGATATTAAGCTGTATGCTTTTGATATTTTGAAATTTTTCTGTCAGTAAATCAATCAAGACTTCACAAAAAGGCAGCTTATCACCGTTTATAACCAATGTCAGCATTATTTCGTTAGTGGCTTCTGCAATTCGCAGATACAGATGCCTTAGCAATCCCTTATGAACTGTTTCATCATAAACAGAAATACTGTATTCCCTGATCCAATCCTCGCAAACAGAAATAATCTCACCAAAAATTTGAGGTTGTAACTTACAATCGCTACACGGAATAATCCTATGCGAATGAAAAGCATAAAAACCGACTTTACCGTTTGAATCTATCGGGAATTGCGCCTTATTTCTATAAAACAAAGTATCGCCATAAAGAATTTTTTGCGGTTCTAAGTCCACACCGCCTATTCTTTTAACAGTTTCACGAGCTTTATTTTCCTTTAAGGCACATTCGGCTTTATAACTAATATGCCGATAAACACAACCGCCGCACTTATTAAAAACAGGACAGTCAGGCTCGATTCTATCTGCAGACGGATTAATAATCTCCAATGCCTTGCCAAAGGCATAGCTCTTTTTAACCTTTAAAATTTTAACGCGCACTGTGTCTCCAATCGCAGTAAGCGGCACGAAGACTGCCATACCGTCAAATTTTCCGATGCCGCTGCCTTCATTGGTGACATCTGAAATTTCTAAAATTATCTCATCATTTTTTCTCATAAAAACCTCAAAGACCTTTCGATTTTTCGAAAGGTCTTTATTCATACCTAAATTATTCTAATGTGATATTTGCAGAACTGTCAACTAGGCATACCCAAGAGTTACCCGAGTTAACTGTAAGCTCTGTTCCGTCCGCCTTAGTGAATTTAAATCCGTTGTTTGCCGCACCCTTGCTCCATTTAATAGGAGTATAAGTGCCGTTTACAAGATAATAGCCCTCTCCCGAATCAAGCATAACTTCCTTATGGTTATCGCCGTCAGTACAGTTAGGATACGTGCGGATAGTTGTTTTTAAAACAAAGATATTCTTAAATTCAATAGATTCTTTAGTTACATAGTCTTTTCTTTCGGTAGAGCCAAAGAATCTGGTATATTTACCGCTTTCGGAATTGTATTTAAAGTTTGTAACATAAGAAACTGAGAACGGTACCTTAACAGATGTTGCAGAATTTTCGAGAGTTATTTTCTCACTTTCAGTTGCGAATTTCACCCAATTACCCGATTTATCATTTTTAAAGTTAATTCCCTCGTTTTTGATTGCTTCGACAAGCTTGTCGCCGTATGCATAAAGAGTATGCTCACTAGAAAGTCCGTTTGAAAGACGTGCACCGCCTGCACCCGCCGCAACAGTGAAATGGTCTACATCCTTAAAATGAGGGGTAGCGTGAATAGGATCCTGACCGTGATGAACGTAAATTGCATTATGCCCTAATGCCAAATCTATGTACGCATAGCGTGCTGAACGAACAGAGCCGATTTTTTCAATTTTCGAAATATCCTGATAAACTGCAAGCAAACGAGTGATACCACCCTCAACCTCGGTTTCATAAACGATATCAGCACCGTAAAGACCTGTCTGAACAGGTTGAGCTATAGAAATATTATTCACCATTATTGCAACAGGACGCTCAGATTTTTTAGCACTGTCAAGATCTGCAATACCTGTTAAGGGGTTTACAACCAAACCATTATTTTGTTGGACATTTTCTTCTATCTTATCGCCTTCGTCCACACTCAAGGTTTCATTATTCTTTGAACAACCGACTGCAAAACAAAGCGCGAAACACAAAAATAAAACAAAGATCTTCTTAAACATAAATTTACCTCCAAGTTGTTATGAGGATATTATATTACATAATATAGTATTTTTCAACACTTTTTAGCAAAAAAATATACAATTTCTTGATATTACCAATTTAGGCTAAAAATTGTCTTTATCTGCTCAATAGCATGGGGCAAACACTCTGATTTAATACTTGCAAATGAAAGCTTAATACTCCCCTTTTGCCCAGTTGGAATTACTAAAATTCCGTTTGATTTCAATGTTTTATAAATTTCGTCACTGCTTACATCTATATCAGTTTCAAGCTCAGCAATAAGAGAGGTTTCAAATACTTTAATTTTAGAGCTTGGAAAATTATTTTTAAGCTCGCGTAGCATTAGTTGGCTTTTTGTATAATACTGTCTTCTGAGCTTCCTTAAATGCTTTTCAAGTCCACCGCTTAAAATATAATTTGAAAGGGCTAACTGTTCAATTTTTCCGCAGGTCTGATTAAAATCATTTTTTCGCGCATTAAAGCGTTCACTTAAAGCAGGCGGTAATACCATATATGCGAGTCTTACACTAGGTAAAAGCAGTTTAGAAAAGCTTCCTATGTATACAGTTTTTTGAGGTTGCTTTCCCTGAAAGGCAGGTACAGTTCGGGCGGTAAAACGCAGTTCACCGTTGTAATCGTCTTCAATAATTAATCGGTTGTTAGCACTGTTAACCCATTTCATATACTCGTTTCGTCTTTTACTAAGTGCTGTAACGCTGATTTTTGAAAGTGATGACGGTGTTAAAAAAAGAACATCAATATTGCTTTTAATTATACTTTCAATCAGCGCACCGTTATTATCACTCTCTAAAATAACGGTTTCAATATCATAGTCAGCAAAAACCGATTCCGCTTTTTTAAATCCACCGTTTTCAAATCCGATTTTTACCTGCCTTCCTATAAGACCGCATAAAATATTTAGCAGCGGACCTATTCCTGCACCTATCACTATATTTTCAGGTGTTGTAGTAATCCCTCTTGCTTTATATGAATATGACGAAAGCGCCTGTCTTAGAATTAATTCACCCTGAGAATCACCGTAAGAAGTAAGCTCTTCTGTAATAAGCAACACATTTCGTACAGTTTTTTTCCAAACCTCTGTATCAGCAAGTAAAGTATCAACACTTCTGCCTGAAAAATCATAAACAATATTTTCATATCTTTTATCTGCTATGTTAGAAAATTGTTTTCGATTATCCTTAAAATCAGTAATAAAATATCCCTTTTGAGGAAAGCTTTCGGCAATACCCTCTATACATAACTTATTATAAGCGTTTTCTACGGTTGTACGGCTAATACTAAGCTGTGACGCCGCTTCCCTGACAGAAGGCAATTTTTCGCCTTTTTTTATTGCACCGCAAAGGACTGCTACTTTAATTTTAGTGTATAACGTATTATAAAGCTCACCCTTTTTATTTAAATCAAGCTCAATAAAGTCAAATAACATTCTCAACTGTCCTTTCGAAAATAATTAAAATTGGCTATTTTAAAGCGGACACTTTGCAAATATAATAATAACATAAAATTTAAAATTTGCAACTATGGAGTTGATTTCTATGGAAAACCAAAGGAATAAACATAAAAAATTATTAGACATAACCTTTATTTCCCTCTTCGCCGCTTTATCTTACATAGCGTTAACGGTATTTTTCTTTCCCTTTGCACAGATGTATATTCATTTCGGCAATTTAATTGTTGTGGTAGCAGCATTATTGGTTGGCGGTTGGCAAGGCGGTCTTGCAGGATCTATTGGAATGGGACTTTACGATATATTAAACGGTCACGCTGATTCTTCACCGAAGACCTTTCTTTTGAAATTTCTTATAGGTCTTACAGTCGGTTTGGTTTTCACATTTTTACTTAAAAGAAAAAAATATCCATCCTTATGGCTTTTAATTTCGGGTATAGTTTCACTTTTAATTGCACTCGCTTTAATAATTGATAATACCAGCGCTAACAGTAATTATAGCGGAAAGGTTTCTGTTCTCTGCCCTATTTTTATTGTAATCGGTATTCTTTGCATTATCTTTTCTTTACTTAAAAATAAGTTTTCGCAAAAAACCGCTTCTGCTATTGTTGGAGCTTCTTGCGGTATGCTTGTAAACATTGTAGGCGAAACGCTTTGGAAAACTGTTCAGTTCTGGCTTGCCGGCTCCTCGTTTAAAGCGGCTTTTTCGGGTGCTGTAATTGCACAGGGCTCAACTCTCATTAATGCAGGGATTGCAATAATAGGCGGTGTAGCACTCTATATCACGTTGGAAAAGCCCTTTACAAAAATTCTTAATAAATAAATCACAAAACACCCTATGATTTCTAATAATCATAGGGTGTTAATTTTTATCCAAATTTAA
>CAYQFD010000110.1:0-4618 GCA_964416795.1 uncultured Ruminococcus sp.
GGTGTTTCATAAACAATATCCTGTGGGTTGTGGCGGTTATGAATATACTTAGGAATTGAATCCATAGGACCGGGTCTGTAAAGTGACAAAATAGCCGTTAAATCCTCTATACTCTTGGGACCGAATTGACGAAGCACATTTTTCATACCGTCAGACTCGAACTGAAATACTCCGTCAGTAAGACCTTTACCCATTAAAGTATATGTTTTACTGTCATCAAGCGGTATTTTTTCGATATCAAATGTGGGGTTATACTTCCTTATATATTTTTGAGTATCCTCAATAACCGTCAGGTTACGAAGCCCCAAAAAATCCATTTTTAACAGTCCAAGCTCTTCAAGAGAGGTCATTGTATACTGAGTCACAACCGCCTCATCGTTAACTGAAAGCGGCACATATTCAGACACAGGTCTGTCTGAAATTACAACACCTGCCGCGTGAGTAGATGCATCTCTCGGCATTCCCTCAAGCTTTAAGGACATATCGATAAGCTCTTTTATCTGCCCGTCATTTTCATATAAATCTCTAAGCTCCTTTGAGCCCTCAAGCGCTCTTTTAAGAGTCATATTAACCGACTGCGGAATAAGCTTTGCAATTCTGTCGCAAACGGCATACGGTATATCCATAGCACGTCCTACATCGCGTACAGCACGTCTTGCCGCCATTGTTACAAAGGTTATAATCTGCGAAACGCGGTCCTTACCGTATTTTTCAATAACGTAATCAATAACTTTCTGACGGTTGACATAGCAAAAATCTATATCAAAATCGGGCATAGAAACCCTTTCGGGATTAAGAAAACGCTCGAAATAAAGATTGTATTTTATAGGATCTATACCTGTAATACCAATGCAGTAAGCCGCAAGACTTGCAGCACCCGAGCCTCTGCCCGGGCCTACAGGAATGCCGCTTTTCTTGGCGTAATTCACAAAGTCGGCTACTATGAGATAATAGTCAACATATCCCATCCTATTTATAACCGATAGCTCGTATTCCAAGCGGTCTATTGCGGTTTTTTCAGGGCTTTCACCGTAAATTCTGTATAAACCCTCATAGCATTTCTCCCTGAAATATTCATAATGGTCACGCTCGCCTATATCAAATCTCGGTAATTTTATTTTGCCGAATTCGAACGTTACATTGCATTTTTCTGCAATTTCTACAGTGTTGTGAACCGCTTCGGGTGTACTCGAAAAAAGCTCTGCCATTTCTTCACCCGTTTTAAGATAAAACTCGTTTGTCTTGAATTCAAGTGCACTTTCCTCGTTAACACTGCTACCCGTTTGAACGCAGAGCAAAACCTTGTGCATACGGTAATCCTCATTATTTATATAATGCACATCATTAGTGCAGACAAGCGGTATACCCGTTTCCTTTGATAGCCTTATTATTTGAGGATTTACTATTTTTTGCTCTCTTATCCCATGGTCTTGAATTTCAAGGTAATAATTCTCCTCACCGAATGTACTCTTATACCAAAGCGCTGTTTCCTTTGCCTTTTCATATTCGCCGTTTAAAATTCGCTTTGGTATTTCCCCCGCAAGACAGGCGGAAAGCGCAATAATTCCGTCACTGTATTTTTCGAGCAATTCCCTATCCACTCTCGGCTTTGAATAAAAGCCCTCGGTAAAGCCCAAAGACACCAATTTTATAAGGTTTTTATAGCCCTCATTATTTTTGCAAAGCAAAACCAAATGAGAATATGAGCTGTCTTGTCCTTTCTGTTTATCAAAACGACCTCTGGGTGCCACATAAACCTCACAGCCTATAATTGGCTTTACACCTTTTTCTAATGCGTATTTGTAAAAATCGATTACACCGTACATCACACCGTGGTCGGTAATAGCAATGTATTTTTGTCCAAGCTCTGCCGCACGGTCAATAAGCGACTTTATACGGCAACAGCCGTCAAGCAGACTGTATTCTGTATGCACGTGTAAATGAGCGAAATTCATTGCCAAAACCTCCCTTTTTTAATGCGTAATGCGTAATTCGTAATGCGGAATTCCGAATTAAATATTGTCTTTTTCGTAAATCGCGATTATCTTATTAAGTCGGTGATTAAGCCCTGAAATTGTAAGCGGCTCAGTCGATATACGGCAAAGCTCTTTTAAGGTGGCTTCGGGATTTTCGAGTCTGAGAATTGCCGCTGTGAGTAATTCCTGCGGCAGACTGTAAAGCCTGTCCACCCTTTTTAAATATTCAATAGCGGTGCGCTGTTTTATAGAAGCTTCCACTGTTTTTGAAATGTTTTTACTGTCACAGTTTCTTGCGCGGTTTATATTATTTTTTACCTCTTTCATAATTTTAGTATCAATAATATCAAGAGTTTTTTTACCCGCTCCGATAAGAGTTAACAGGTCTTCTACCGTATTACTGTCCTTAGTATAAAGTAATACACCGCTTTGTCTTGCGGTTTTTCGCATATTAATTCCGTGCTCTTCTAAAAGAGCCAAAAGCTCATCTGCCAACACTTCGTTTTTTACATTGAATTCTGCCCTATACTCTTTTTCGGGATTATTTATATTTCCGCAAGCCAAAAAAGCGCCTCTTATAAAGGCATTGGGACAGCAATCCCTTATAAAAAATGAACGGTCAATACGGCTCTGGGCTACACCGAAATCTACAGAAGCCAATATTTTAAGCCTATCGCTCTCATCTGAGATTTCAGCTTTATATGTAGGCCTTATACTGCCACCGACAGTAAGCGTAGGTTTTATCTTATAAACAGAATAAACTGTATCACAGTAAGCCCTTGCCACATTTTCATTCCCTGTTTGAAGCGTTATTTTCTTTATAGAAAAAGACCTGCCGAAAAGCATAAACCCATAAGCTAATGACGGTCTACAGCAATTTTGAGGTCTTAAAGATATTAATTCGTTTTTAACTTCAGCACAAAAAGACATATCTTTCACCTTTTTTGTATATCGCGGTGAACCGAAACACAGTCATAATTTTGTTCTTTTAAATGCTTTGATAAAAGCTCCGCGAATGTAACAGACCGATGCTTACCGCCCGTGCAACCGAAAGCAATCGTTAAGTGACTTTTACCCTCTTTGGCATAAAGGGGCACCGCGTAATCAACAAAATCTGTGATTTTTTTAAGAAAATCACCGCTATCTGCACTATTCATCACATACTCACGAACCTCAATGTCAAGTCCTGTTTTCGATTTTAATTCGTCAATATAAAATGGATTCGGCAAGCATCTGACATCAAAAACTAAATCGGCTTCGGTATCCGCACCATACTTAAACCCAAAAGACTTGCACTGGATTTTGAGTGCGTCCTTAGCATTTTTTAAAAAAATGCTTGATAATTTTTCCTTTAACTGAGAAATTGAAATATAGCTTGTATCGATTACAAAATCCGCTCTCGAATATAGCTTACCAAGCAGTATTCTTTCCTTTTCGACAGCCTCACCCAAAGATATTCTACCCCGAAGCAACGGGTGCTTTCTGCGGTTTTCCTTATATCTGCGGATAACCACCTCATTTGAAGCATCGAGAAATAAGATTTTGTAGTTCACGTTTCTTTCGCTGAGATTTTCCAATACATCGGAAATTTCAGAGAACATCTTGCCGCCTCTGACATCGGTAACAATAGCAATTTTGCTAAGCTCACCGCCGCTTTTGCTTGAAAGCTCTACAAACGACGGAATTATCGCAGGCGGGATATTATCCACACAGTAAAAACCCATATCTTCAAGCTGCTTTGCCGCTTGGGTTTTACCTGCTCCTGACATTCCTGTAACAATAATTAATTCCATACTCTATTTCCTACCCACAAAAATAACTTCAGGCGAGAGTCTTACTCCGTCTGCCTTATAAACCGTATCTGCCACCTTTTCCATAAGCGCGAGCACATCATTACAGGTTGCATTATCGTAATTAATAAGAAAGCCTGCATGCTTTTCGCTCACCTTAGCACCGCCTACAGCCACACCCTTGAGGTTGTTTTTTTCAATAAGAGCACCTGCAAAGTGCCCCTCTGGTCTTTTAAAGGTACTGCCTGCACTTGGAAACTCTAACGGCTGTTTAGTTTTGCGTCTTAAAAGATAATCATCCATAGCAGCTTTAATTATCTCTTTATCGCCCTTTAAGAGCTTAAAGGTGACAGATGTAATTATCATATTTTCAGTTTCAAAGATACTTGTTCTGTAGCCCAGCTTCATATCCTTTACAGCTATATTCTTTACATCACCAGAGGCATTAATATATTCGGCTGATACTACTGCTTGCTTCATTTCGCCGCCGTATGCACCCGCATTCATATAAAGCGCACCGCCGACTGCACCCGGTATACCAAAAGCAAATTCGAGTCCTGTAAGACTGTTTTCTGCCGCCGCGATGCACACCGATGCCAAGGTAGCTCCGCACATAGCAGTAATTTCTTCGCCATTTACAGCAACCTTGTTCATAGGAAGTGTATTTATTACCACGCCTTCAATTCCTTTATCGGAAACAAGCAGATTAGAGCCCTTTCCAAGCACAAAATAAGGAAGCGACAGCTCTTTCAATTTTCTAACTGCCAAGGATAGCTCTTTTACACCGTAAACCGAAATAAAAATATCCGCAGGGCCGCCTATTTTAAAGCTTGTGTGAAGCTTCATCGGCTC
>CAYQFD010000111.1:0-4617 GCA_964416795.1 uncultured Ruminococcus sp.
TTTTGAAATTAAAGCATTCCATTGAAAATAACTGAATTTATGAGGTAAAGATTATGAAAATTATTAAAAGAAGCGGTGCGGAAGTGACTTTTGACCCGCAAAAAATTATTGTTGCGGTAACAAAAGCTAACGAAAGCGTTGTTCCCAGCCAGCGTATGAGTGAAATTCAGATTAAACGTATTGCAGAAGACGTTGAAAGCGCAGCGGCTAATATTAACCGCTCTCTTAGCGTTGAAGAAATACAAGATATGGTAGAAGACCAAATTATGAATCAACGCGCATTCGACGTTGCACGTCGCTATATTACATACCGTTATAACCGCGCCTTAGTCAGAAAGTCAAATACTACCGACGAACAAATCTTAAGCCTTATTGAATGTAACAACGAAGAAGTTAAACAGGAAAATTCCAATAAAAACCCCACCGTTAACAGCGTTCAGCGTGACTATATGGCAGGCGAGGTAAGTAAGGATATTACCAAGAGAATTTTGCTTCCCGGCGATATTGTTGAGGCTCACGAAAACGGTCTTATCCATTTCCACGATGCCGATTATTTTGCTCAGCATATGCATAACTGCGACCTTGTAAACCTTGAGGATATGCTTCAAAACGGCACAGTTATCAGCGGAACATTTATTGAAAAACCGCATTCCTTCTCAACCGCCTGCAACATTGCAACACAGATTATAGCACAGGTGGCTTCGTGTCAGTATGGCGGTCAGAGTATCAGTCTTACACACTTAGCGCCCTTTGTTGACATCAGCCGCAAAAAGCTTTACCGCGATGTTAAAGAAGAGCTTATGGACATTAATCCCGATATTTCGGAAGAAAAAATTAAGGAAATCACAGAAAAGCGCCTTAAAGAAGAAATCCGCAAGGGTGTTCAGACAATTCAGTATCAGGTTGTAACTCTTATGACCACTAACGGACAGGCTCCGTTTGTGACAGTATTTATGTATCTCAACGAGGCTAAAAACGAACAGGAAAAGCACGACCTTGCTATGATTATTGAAGAGGTTCTCAAGCAGCGTTACCGCGGCGTTAAGAATGAGAAGGGCGTTTGGATTACACCTGCTTTCCCGAAGCTTATTTATGTTCTCGAAGAGGATAATATAAAAGAGGGTACTCCTTATTGGTATTTGACCGAGCTTTCGGCTAAGTGTACCGCAAAGCGCATGGTGCCCGACTATATTTCAGAGAAAATTATGCTCGAAAATAAAATTGACAAAAACGGTGAAGGTCACTGCTATACCTGTATGGGCTGCAGAAGCTTTTTGACACCTTTTGTTGATGAAAACGGCAAGCCTAAGTATTACGGACGTTTCAACCAAGGTGTTGTAACGGTAAACCTCGTTGATATCGGACTTTCAGCAGGCGGAAACGAGGAAAAATTCTGGGAGATTTTTGACAGCCGTATGGAGCTTTGCCACAGAGCGTTGCAGGCACGTCACGAAAGGCTTACGGGAACTTTGTCTGATGCTGCACCTATTCTATGGCAGCACGGTGCACTTTTGCGTCTTGGCAAGGGCGAAAAAATAGACAAGTATCTCCATGGCGGTTACTCTACACTTTCTCTTGGCTATGCAGGTCTTTGGGAATGCGTTTACTCTATGAACGGTAAGAAGCTCACCGAGCCTGAGGGCGAGGAATTCGGTCTTAAGGTTATGAAGAAGCTTAACGAGTACACAGCAAAGTGGAAAGCGGCAGAAAATATTGACTACTCGCTTTACGGCACTCCGCTTGAGAGTACAACATATAAATTCGCAAAATGCTTGCAGAAGCGCTTCGGTATTGTTAAAGGTGTGACTGACAAAAACTACATCACTAACAGCTATCACGTTCACGTTGGCGAAGAGATTGACGCGTTTGACAAATTGGCGCTTGAGGCTAAGTTCCAGCTTTTGTCACCAGGCGGTGCGATTTCTTACGTTGAAGTTCCGAATATGCAGAATAATATTGAGGCTGTTCTTTCGGTTATGCAGTTTATTTATGACAATATTATGTATGCTGAGCTTAACACTAAGAGTGACTACTGCCACGAATGCGGTTTTGACGGTGAAATAACTGTCGAGGAGGACGGCGACGGTAAGCTTGTTTGGAAATGCCCCAACTGTGGTAATACCGATCAGGACAAAATGAATGTCGCAAGACGTACTTGCGGATATATCGGTACTCAGTACTGGAATCAGGGCAGAACTCAGGAAATTAAGGAAAGAGTATTGCATCTGTAATTGAAATTAAGGGAGCGGTTTTCGCTCCCTGTATTTTAGGCTGACGGATTTACGAGTATTTTAACATAGGATGAGCGAAAATTCGCCTTTTTAAAACGCTGTTCGGATTGTTCGCTCTACATTAGAATGGAAATAAATTTATGAACTATGCGGTAATCAAAAAATTTGATATTGCAAACGGACCTGGTGTTAGAGTGTCGCTTTTTGTCAGCGGCTGTAGGCACAGGTGTAAAAATTGCTTTAACAGCGAGGCGTGGGATTTCGGTTACGGAAAACCTTTCACAAGGGACACTGTAAACGAAATTATAACAGCGTTATCGCCATCACATATAGAGGGTTTTTCGCTTTTGGGCGGTGAGCCGTTTGAGCCTGAAAACCAAGACGCATTGGCTGAGCTTTTGGCAGAAATTAAAAAGCGATTACCTGACAAGACAGTTTGGTGTTACACAGGTTTTTTGTATGATACCCAGTTGCTCGGGGGTAAGGTGGGGGATGCTGAAACAGTTCGCAAAATGCTTTCTAATATCGATGTTTTGGTTGACGGTAAGTTTATTGAAGAACTTAAAAGCCCCGACCTTATTTTCAGAGGCTCTTCAAATCAGCGTATAATCGATGTTAAGAAATCGCTGAAAAAGGGCGAAACGGTTTGGCTTGACGGTGTTTGGCAGAGAAAAATGGGCAGTGGCAATATATACGAATAGAGGTTGTAATAATGATTAAAGTGAATTTTAAAAAGCTTAATGAAAAAGCAGTAGCACCCACCTATGGAACAGAATTTTCGGCAGGTGCTGACCTTTATGCCTGTGAGGGCGGTGAGGTTGAGATAAAGGCGGGCGAAACCAAGCTTATACACACAGGACTTTCACTTGAAATACCCGAGGGCTATGCGGGCTTAATTTACGCAAGAAGCGGTATTGCAACTAAGAGAGGCTTAGCACCTGCTAACAAGGTTGGCGTTATTGACAGCGATTACAGAGGCGAAATTATGGTATCCTTACACAATCATTCAGGGGATACTCAAGTAATTGCCGATAAAGAGAGGATTGCACAGCTTGTAATAACACCCTTTTTAAAGGTTGAGTACACCCAAACAGACGAATTATCCGAAACGGTTCGAGGCGAGGGTGGATTCGGCTCTACAGGTAATAAATAAATGACAGACGCGGCATAAATTATGCTGCGCTTTTTGTTCTTCATTCGCTTGACAAAAGGTATAATATAGTATAAAATTATTAAAGTTAAACCAAGGGGGAAGATATATGTCTATTCTTGTTACCGGTGGTGCCGGATACATAGGAAGTCATACCTGTATAGAAATGCAGAATGCAGGTTATGATGTAATTGTTATCGATAACCTTGATAACAGTAGTGATGAATCTTTAAAAAGGGTAGAAAAAATTACAGGAAAGCCTGTTAAGTTTTATGAAGATGATGTGAGAAATAAAGAGGCTCTGCGTAAAATTTTTAGTGAAAATAAAATCGAGGCTGTAATTCATTTTGCAGGTCTAAAGGCTGTAGGTGAGTCGGTGAGAGAGCCGATAATGTACTATAATAATAACCTTATAAGCACTATTAATCTTATTGAGGTTATGAACGAGTTCGGTTGCAAAAAAATCGTTTTTTCTTCTTCTGCTACGGTTTACGGTGTTGCTACAGAAATGCCTCTTATTGAGGGTATGCCTTTAGGCGCGATTAATCCTTACGGCAGAACAAAATACTTTATTGAAGAAATTTTACGCGACCTCTATGTTGCTGATAAAGAGTGGAGTATTGCGCTTCTCAGGTACTTTAATCCCATCGGAGCGCACAAGTCTGGTCTTATCGGTGAGGATCCAAAGGGTATTCCGAATAACCTTATGCCTTATATCAGTCAGGTAGCTGTAGGTAAGCTTGAAAAATTACACGTTTTCGGCAACGATTACAATACTGTTGACGGTACAGGCGTGCGTGATTATATTCATGTTGTAGACCTTGCAAACGGTCATGTTAAGGCTATTGACTGGACTCTTGCAAACATAGGTTGCGAGGCATTTAACCTTGGTACAGGAAACGGAACAAGCGTTTTGCAGCTTCGCGATGCATTTGTTAAGGTTACGGGAGTGGATGTTCCTTATGTTATAGACCCTCGCCGTCCCGGTGACCCTGATGAAGTTTATGCTGATGCTCAAAAGGCAGAAAAGGTTCTCGGCTGGACTGCTAAGTACGGTATTGAAGAAATGTGCGAGGATACTTGGCGTTGGCAGAGCGGTAATCCTAAGGGTTATGAGAAATAGTTTTAAAATGATAAGCGGTACTGTAACTACAGTACCGCTTGTATATAAAGTATTTCCGCCTGTGGCGCAGTTGGATAACGCAGCAGATTCCGATTCTGAAGAACGGGGGTTCG
>CAYQFD010000112.1:0-4612 GCA_964416795.1 uncultured Ruminococcus sp.
CCAGCATCCTTAGTAGCCTGACGCTGAGCATCGGTGAAGTATGCAGGAACAGTAATAACCGCTTCTGTTACAGTCTGTCCGAGATAAGCCTCAGCATCCGCCTTTAATTTCTGCAAAATGATAGCAGAAATTTCTTGGGGTGTATACTTCTTGTCATCAATTTCAACTGTGTAAGCAGTACCCATTTCACGTTTGATAGAGCTGATTGTTCTATCAGGATTTGTGATAGCCTGACGCTTTGCGACCTGACCTACCATTCTTTCACCTGTTTTAGAAAAAGCCACAACCGAGGGAGTAGTTCTTGCACCCTCTGCGTTAGCGATTACTACCGGCTCGCCGCCTTCCATAACTGCTACACAAGAGTTAGTTGTACCTAAGTCTATACCAATAATTTTTCCCATTTTAGTTTCCTCCAAAAATAATATATAAATTTAATTAATTAGCAACCTTAACCATTGCAGGACGGATTACCGTATCCCCTATTTTGAAGCCCTTTTGCAAAACCTCAGCTATTACGTTTTCGTCAAACGCTTCGTCTTCTATGTGCATTACAGCCTCGTGCATATTAGGGTCAAAGGTATCACCAACCTGCGCTACCGACTGAATGCCTAGCTTTTCGCCAAGTGCTTCAAACTGTTTTACGATAAGCTCTATGCCTTTAATATAATCGGCACTTGTCTTATCCTCCAAAGCAGACGCTCTGTCTATATTGTCAAGTATGGGCAAAAGCTCTTTAATGACATTTGCTTTAGCAAATTCGGCAACACCTGTACGCTCACGCTCAGTACGCTTCTTGAAGTTATCGAATTCTGCTGCAGTTCTAAGCAATAAATCATTTTTACTTTCAAGCTCGGTCTTTAGCTTTTCAATTTCCAAATCCTTTTTAGATTTCTTTTCTTTCTTATCGGTCTTTGGAGCGCTTTCCTCTGCACTCTGTTCTTGCTCAATTTTAGTTTCTTCCGACATATTTAATCCTCCATATCCTTTTGAGCCTCTGTCATAATTTTAGTCAATTTTTCTGCAGTATATTCTATAAGCGGTATTATTTGTTCGTACGAAATTCTGTTAGGACCAATAACACCGATATATCCATTGTATTTTTCAGCGCCTTCGAATTTTGCGGCGACAATAGTATTATGAGCTAATTCCTTATAATCGGTATCTGCTCCAAAGATAACCTGTGCCTGTTTTTCTATGTTGTTAAAAAGCGAAGCCACCAAAGCTTCATTTTCAAGAAGTGAAATTATACCGTGTGCCGTCTTTTCGCCACATATATTATATAGGTAATTTTCACCGCTTAATGAAATATTAACCGCTTTGATTTTCTGCGCAGTTTCAAAGACGGCGGTGAAAAGCGGTAACAAATCCAAAGCAAAAAGCCCCGCCTCAGCGGCAACAGTCTGCATATACGCCTTTGTGATTTCCAGAACAGTTCTTCCCTTTATTCTGCGCTCTATTAAACTTTCGAAGGTATCCTTGGCTACAGAATTAAAATTTTTGCCTTGCCTGAAAATACAGCTTCTGGTTCGTCCGTCATCAGTTATCACCAGCAGCATTAATGAATATTTCCCGATTGGCAATAACTCAATACGTTTTATTCTGGGAATCTTTGTTGTAATAAGGCACGAAACCGACGGTAACCCTGTAAAATGTGAAAGGGTTTGCGCTGTAATCTGCGGAATATTTTCAGGCTCAGAGCGGATAGCGTCAATAGCATTAGCAATGACCTGCACCGAATCAGCACTAAGTGACACAGGCGACATAAGTGAATCAACATAAAGTCTGTATCCCTCGCTTGTAGGAACTCTTCCTGCAGAGGTATGAGGCTGATGTAATAATCCTAGCTCGCACAGCTCGCTCATTTCATTCCGAAGCGTTGCAGAAGACGGAGCATTTTCCAAAAGCAGAGTGAGATTCTTAGAACCTACAGGCTCGCCGGTTTCAATATATGTTTTAACAATCGCTTTTAAAACCGCTTGCTTTCTGGGACTAAGTTCCATTCCGCCACCTCTTTTCCGTTTTAGCACTCTCGAACTTCGAGTGCTAACGATTATTATTATATGCGGTTTTTTCCGTTTGTCAATACTTTTTTGAAATTTTCTTTGACTTTCCCTGACCTTTTACAATTTGTTAATAAATAATCCATATATAACAAAAAAGGATGCCGCTTTTGCGACATCCTTTTAAATTTAAAATTAGTTGCAGATTGTGATTTCTGTCTCCTTGTCGAAAAGATGAATCTTTTCAGGTTCAAGAGCAATCTTAATCTTGTCACCGGGGCGAGCTGTGTTTGTAGGAGCAACACGTGCGTTAATGCTCTGGAATTCACAGTTCATATATAGGTAGGTTTCAGCACCCATAAGCTCGGTAACTTCAACATCTGCTTCTACAACACCGTCTTTATACAATTCAACGAGGTCTTCTTCGTTGTGTACGTTTTCGGGACGGATACCCATAATAAGCTCCTTATTAACGTAAGCTTCAAGGCAGTTATCCTTGTTCTTAGATGCGGGAAGCTTAATCTTATATTTGAGACCTGCTCTTGTTTTGGTGTCTTCAGAACCGAACTCAACATAGAAATCGTCGCCCTCTTTGAGAAGCTTAGACTCGATGAAGTTCATCTGAGGAGAACCGATAAAGCCTGCAACGAAAAGGTTGCAAGGATAGAGGTAAAGGTTCTGAGGTGTATCAACCTGCTGAACAATACCGCTCTTCATAACAACGATACGAGTACCCATTGTCATAGCTTCTGTCTGGTCGTGGGTAACGTAGATAAAGGTTGTACCCAAACGCTGATGGAGCTTTGAAATTTCGGTACGCATCTGTGCACGAAGCTTAGCGTCCAAGTTGGAAAGCGGTTCGTCAAGTAAGAATACCTTAGGCTCACGTACGATTGCACGACCCAAAGCAACACGCTGACGCTGACCACCGGACAAAGCCTTAGGCTTACGCTCTAAAAGGTGAGAAATGTCGAGTATACGAGCAGCCTCTTCAACACGACGCTTGATTTCTTCCTTCGGAGTTTTACGAAGCTTAAGACCGAAAGCCATATTATCGAAAACTGACATATGAGGATAAAGAGCATAGTTCTGGAAAACCATTGCTATATCACGATCCTTTGGAGGAACGTCATTAACAAGACGGTCACCGATATAAACTTCACCCTCTGAAATCTCCTCAAGTCCCGCTACCATTCTGAGAGTGGTAGACTTACCGCATCCGGAAGGACCTACGAGAATAATAAACTCTTTGTCCTTGATTTCAAGATTGAAATCTGTAACAGCGGTAACACCGCCCGGATATCGTTTGTAAACATTGCGCAAAGATAAACTTGCCATTTTGCAACCTCCTAAAATTGCCATACGTGGTTTTAATGTAGTTTATTATAACAGACCACTCGAAAAATTGCTATACAAAATATGTCCAATATTACAAATAATGTTTTGTAGAAAATGCATATTAATTATCAAATATTTGGAATTTTTCACCTTCGGTGAGTTCTCGTAACTCCCCATAACCCAGATTTTCGGGCAACAACAAGCTTCCAAGCGCTATTCTTTCGAGCTCATTAACACCTAAGCCGACCACTCCAAACATACGCTTAATCTGATGATATTTACCCTCGCTGATTTTAATTTCAGCCACATTCTTATCAACACTTTTAAGGATAGCAGGCCTGCACCTTGTGCCGTCCGCCAATATGACACCTTTCTCAAACTGCTTTATCATTTCATCGGTAATACTTCCGTCAAGCGTTACCTTATAGGTTTTAGTTATATTCTTTTTCGGCGAGATTACATTATGCGCAAAATCTCCATCGTCAGTGATAATAAGCAAGCCTGTTGTATCTCTGTCAAGCCGTCCGACAGGAAAAAGACCCTGACGGGAAAGCTCTTTAGGCACCAAATCCACAACTGTACTGCGTTTTTTGTCCTCACTTGCCGACAGCACGCCCTTAGGCTTGTTCATTATTATATATATGTGCTCCTTGTAGTCTAAAACTTGTCCCTTATATTCAATTTTCACTCGGTCAACATCAACCTGCAAGGACGGGTCACGCACTACTTCGCCGTCCACCTTAACCTTACCGCGATGTATGATAGCTTTTGTTATGCTTCGTGAAATGCCGAATTGCGATGATATTATTTTATCTAGTCTTTTCATATTCATACATTTTTCTCTTTATTATTTGTACTGTAACGGCTTCATAATCCCGTTCACATTTATATCGGAAATATCGCCGCCGATGATTTCTTTATTATATATAATAAGGTGTACCTGAGCCTTTCTGTCCTCCAGCCAATAGGTGTATAAAACTGCCTTTTTGTTTTTGAAGTGGGACAAATCAAAGCCTGCCTTTTTTTGCAGGGAATTATACTCTCTGTACACCTCATCAAAGGTTTTAGGTATCACAATTTCTTTTGAGGAAGCATCACTGTCATCAACCTGCAAGCCAAGGCTTTTTAAATACACAATCCGCTTGCTGTTAGTCGAGCCGTCAAGCCGTAAGGCCTCTACAGAGAAAACACGGCTTAACACTAAAAGAGCAATAATTATAACTGCAATGATGACAGCCATTGTCTTTTTGGTAATAATAAAAAACGGTTTCATA
>CAYQFD010000113.1:0-4579 GCA_964416795.1 uncultured Ruminococcus sp.
GATAATTTGTGTGCATCCGAGAGTTTCAACAGCGGTAAGCTTACGAATGATTGCGTTACGCTTTGACATATTTGTAACACCGATGGAAAGAACGATGGTAACAACTGTAGCAAGTCCTTCGGGGATTGCCGCAACCGCAAGCGAAATAGCAATCATAAACGAATTAAGAATAGGTTCGAAGCCGATACCGTCGCGAATGAGCTGAACACCGAAAATAACAATACAGATACCGATAACCAAATATGTCAATATCTTAGAAAGTCCGGCAAGCTTGATCTGAAGGGGAGTTTTGCCCTCTTCCGCTTGAGCCAGCGCATCTGCAATCTTACCCATTTCGGTTTCCATACCGGTCGCTGTTACAACCGCTTTGCCACGTCCGTAAACAACTGTGGAACCCATAAACACCATATTTTTGCGGTCGCCGAGAGCAACATCACCGTTTGCACCTGCTGTCAGGGCTTCAACCTTTTTATCTACAGGAACGGACTCACCTGTAAGAGCGGCTTCTTCAATCTTCATAGAAGCACACTCAATAATACGTGCATCTGCGGGAACCGAATCACCAGCCTCAAGGACGATAATATCGCCTACAACAAGATCTTCGCTGGGGATTAATATCTGTTTTCCGTCGCGAATTACTTTGCTTTGGGCTTTGGACATTTCTTGAAGTGCTTCAATGGCTTTTTCTGCCTTGCTTTCCTGAAAAACACCGAGAACAGCGTTGATAATTACAACAGCAAGAATAATAACCACATCGGACGGAAATCCCATATGTCCTGAATGAATACCCTCATAGATTTCTACTCCTGCTGAGATAGCCGCCGCAACCAAAAGAATAATGGTCATTGGCTCACAAAGCTGTTTTAGAAAACGGTGGAGCATAGATTCCTTTTTGGCTTCAACCAGTTTGTTTTTGCCGTTTTTGGCAAGTCTGTCGGCCGCCTCTTGTGTACTTAATCCGTCGGTATTACTATCGACACTCTTAATTACCTCGTTGGCGTCATTTAGATAATGCTTCATTTTTTTGCCTCCTGTTTAGCCAAAGTTGGCTAATGTTGTTTTTGGGGAATAAAAAAGACTTCTGCAGCTATATGCCGCAAAAGTCTCGCCATCAATCAGACCCGATAACCAGGCTATATGCCGAGATGACGGTTATCGGAAATGCCTAAGCATTCAGCTACTCCCTCTTACACATTAATACTTATACCATAAAATTAAATATTTGTCAATTAATTTTAATATTAATAAAAACACTTAAAAGTCATATATAAATCCTAAGTCAGTTTGTTGTCAGTATTTCTTCACTTACAGCGATGTTCTCCTCTGCTTTGATTACAGCGGTGAGAGTTATATCCTTTTCGGTTTCTTCGTAATTTTCAGATATAATTGAAAAATCGTCGATTCCTTCTTTTTTAACTTTTTCTTTAAGAGCTTCTTTTAACTGTTCATAAAGTTGTTCTTTAGTAAATGTTACATTCTCTTTTTCAATAAAACAGAATTCGCGCGAATAAATTCTTATTGGCAAGGATTTAGAGAAAAGTTTAATATTCTTTATATTTGTGCTCCCGATGTATTCTTTGGTTTCCTTTCCTAAATAAAGGGGGATTTTAAAGGTAAACACTTCGAGTACTTTTTTTGTTTTTTTATCACCCGTTTCGAAGCTCATAGTTTGTTTAAAGGCCTTTGTGAGCTTATATTCGTGAACGGTATCGGCATATATAAAGCCACGCGATTTTGTAAAAACAGTACCTGTAATACCTTCGGTAATCCCTGAAACCAACAAATCCCCTGTTTTAACGGTATCACCAACCTTAACGATACAGTTACCTGCAGTAACATCTATTTTTTTTATTATACCGTCAGCCTTGGCTTTCAAATTTGCAGGTTTACCAGAGTCATTATCTGTTTTCTCGGTTTCAGTTACGTTAACCGTAAGTCTGGAGCCTTCTATATTAAGGGAAGCCCATGCAAGAGAGTTACTCTCGAGTAATAGGTGCTCACGGTCGGTTTTGGGATTTACTGAAGATGATTTTATACCCTCTGTAATACCGATTTGTTTGAGTGTGTTTAATATTTGGCTTGAACTTACTGTTTTGTTACCGACAATATCTATAACCCATATATATCCTGTCATAATTTTAAGAAGTGATACAAGTAAAATGATTCCAGCAACAAGTCCTACACGGTTGCGGTTTTTATTTATTTTAAAGGGCATACCGTATTTTTTGAGTATATGTATTCTACTTTTACTGCCTCTTATAATATTTTTAAGCCGTTTAAAATCTTTTATTAGAATAAATGCCTCAATATCCCTTTTTACGAGTCTTAAATTCCAAAGCGTAATGCCGTTAACTGCACAAAGGTTGAGCACATTTTCATTGAATTCACCTTTAATTATTACTTTTAAATATCCGCGTAAATATCTGTAAAGCCAGAGCATAGAGCACCTCAAACACAAAATTCAACTGATGAAATTTTTCCTGTTACGGAAATCTGCCTGTTTTCAAAAAAGGTTATGTCAAAATTAATTCCGCAAAGAATAAGCGTGCCTTTTGAAAGTCTTAATTTTATATATGTATCGGTATATTCGGCTACGCCCATACACCCCTCAAGTGTGAGAGTAGAGTTGCCTATGATTTCTATGTGGGAGGATGAGAGTATATTAGTACTTAAATCTTCGCCCATTGCTGTCAGATTCCATTTGCTTTTTTTATTGCTTTTTTCTATTTTATATTTTTTAGACACCAATATTCCCCCATTCAATTTATTCTATGAAAAACACATCATAATAATGACTCAAAGCATATAAATTAAGTGGTGATTTTAATGGCGAAAAGGGTTATAAGATATTTATCTGTTTTGTTGATTCTGATACTTTCGGTTTTGATTGTTTTTAAACCTGAGGTATGCCGTGACAGTGCGTTTTCAGGACTCGTTATATGCGGTAGGATTATCATTCCGTCGCTGTTCGCCTTTACAATGTGTGTGCTTTTTATTACAAGGTCAGGTGCTCTTTGGGGGCTCAAATTTTTAAACCCTGTGACAAGGGCTGTTTTTGGGTTGAATTTCAATGAGGCGGGGCTTATGCTACTTTCATTTTTAGGCGGTTACCCAGTGGGTGCCAAGCTTTTGAACAATGCAGTAAAGAGGGGTGAAATATCTTCAAAACGGGCAGGGGAGATGCTCGGATTTTGTGTAAACGCAGGACCTGCTTTTATAGTGACCGCTGTAGGTAGCGGTATGTTGAATTCTGTAAGGCTTGGCTATGTTCTGCTTTTATGTCATATTTCAGGCGGGGTGTTTTTGTGCTTACTTTCAAGGTTCAGGCTTAATAAAGAGCCGTCGAAAGACAGTTTCCTTGTAACATCCGCATTAAATGCTGCGGATAATTTTGTTTTATCTGCGGCAGAGGCATCGACATCTGTTATGGGAATATGCAGTTTTGTAATTTTGTTTTCGGTCATAAATGGTTATGTAAAATATTTTGCATTATATTTCCCGAAGCTTAAAATAATTACTCTCGGATTAGAGGTTACAAATGCCGTAACACTTACAGATAACTTATATTTAATTTCCTTTTTACTGGGGTTTTCAGGTGTTTGTGTATGGTGCCAGATTTTGAGTGTGTCAGATAAGATAGAGATAAATTATGCTAAGTTTATTATCTGCAGAATACTTCACGGAGCTTTTAGCACAGTATTTTTACATATTATTTTAAAGGCTTTTAAAATCACTGTGGAAACAGGTGCTGTGAGCAAGAATTTTAAAGTAGAATATATTTATTCGACACCTACTCTCAGCATTTCTATGCTTTTGATGTGCATAGTTTTCGCTATTTCAGTAGCGAGTGAAAAATATGCTGGAAAAATGCTTGAGGATATGGTATGATGATATAAAAGATTAGGGAAGCTTGAGATGGCATTGAAAGGATATGAAAAGTGTTATGTCGAATAAGGTTTTCAGTAAAAAGCTGCCTCGTCGCTGTGAATACTGTATACACGGTATGGCTTCAGAGTTTTCAGATGAAATTTTATGCCTTAAAAGAGGTATTACTCACGCAGGTGATAGCTGTAGAAGGTACAAGTATGATCCGCTTAAAAGACAACCGCAAAGACAAAAATTGGCTGATAATTACTCGCCAGAAGATTTTTCAATAAATTAAAAAATTTTTGTTGACAAAATCATTGTTTGTGGTATAATAGTTTTTGCGCTATGGTGGATGTAGCTTAGTTGGTTAAAGCGCCAGTTTGTGGCACTGGAGACCGTGGGTTCGAGTCCCATCTTCCACCCCACAAAAAAGGCTTTGGCGAAAACTCGTCCAAAGCCTTTTAAAAAAATTAAACCAATTAAATATTGGGGTGTCGCGGGGCGGTAAGACACAGCACTTTGACTGCTGCATTCGTAGGTTCGTCGAAGTGGTTGCGAAACCGCGTTAGGTTTTGCAAACCGCGAAGTCTCGAGCAGTGTGATTTTTTCGGTAACACCCGCAGTGTTCGAAAAAAGCCACAGCGCAGAGTACCCTGCCACCGTGGTAGGATTCTTTTTAAATTTAATATTGGGGTGTCGTCAAGCGGTAAGA
>CAYQFD010000114.1:0-4557 GCA_964416795.1 uncultured Ruminococcus sp.
CTCAGTCTCGTTTACACTCGACAGCTCCCTCGTCAGAGGGAGCCGATGGTGTTAGCGATTTCGTTGATCTGTTCATTTTAACCTTAGTGAGACAGCCCATTAAATTATATTGTAGGTGTAAAGCCTAAATCTTCAAGCTCAGAAAGAGCGGTTTTAAGGCAGTGCTCACAGCCGTCAACTGTTACGGTTTTAGACTCAAGGTTAACTTCATATTTAATGCCTGTGTCACTTAATGCACGATTGATTCTTTCCACGCACTTTTCACAGTGCATATCGGGAACTGAGATTTGATACTTCATTTTAAAAACTCCTTTAGCCAAAGCATTTAAACTTGAATCAGATTTTGAAACAAGTATTTTTCGCTGTGGCATTGTTAAAATACTCGTGAATCCGTCAGGATTCACTGCGTTTTGTGCCTCGCACACCAAAAAACCGCCCTTTAAGGCTGGTTCTAGTTTGAATGCTTTGGCTATGTTGATATTTTTTTGTGTCGGAGTCTGAGTGCGTTGCCGACCACAAAAACAGAGCTTAAGGACATTGCAAAGCCTGCAATCATAGGGCTTAAGAGCGGTCCGCCAAAGGCATAAAGCACGCCTGCGGCAACAGGGATTAGAATTGCGTTATAGCAAAATGCCCAGAAAAGATTCTGCTTTATATTTTTAATAGTAAGGTGGGAAAGCTTAACTGCCCTTGCAACATCACAGGGGTCATTTTTCATAAGCACAATATCTGCCGATTCAATAGCAATATCACTGCCGTTGCCTATTGCCATTCCGACATCTGCTTCGCTTAAAGCGGGAGCATCGTTTATACCGTCACCAACCATTAATACAGCACCGTATTCCTGTTTGATTTTGGATATGATTTCAGCTTTTTGCTGAGGCAGAACCTCTGAATATACGAGGTCTGCGCCTAAGTGAGCACCTACATATTCTGCGCAAAGCTTATTATCGCCGGATAAAAGTGCAGTTTTAATTTTTAAATTTTTAAGAGTCCTAAAGGCGTCCTTTGAGGTTTCTTTAATACTGTCCCAAATTGCAATAAAGCCCAGAGCCTTACTGTCTAATGCCACAAACACCAAGGATTTTCCCTGCTTGGCTTTGTTTTCGGCTTCAATTTTAAAATCTTCTGTATCAATTCCGTTATCACTCAAAAATTTCATATTTCCTACAAGCAGAGGCTTGTTTTCTACTGTGCAGGAAATACCTTTTCCCGAAATGTTTTTAAATTCTTCGGGAGCGATATCAGAAATACATTTCTTTTCCTTTGCGTGCTCGGTTATGGCTTTTGCTATTGGGTGCTCTGAGCCCTTTTCTGCAATGTAGGCATATTTCAGTACATCGTCGCCTATAATATCCGAAACCGACATTTTACCGCTTGTGACTGTGCCTGTTTTATCGAAAACCGCAACCTTTATTTTATGAGTGGTTTCGAGCACTTCACCATTGCGGATTAAAATACCATTTGAAGCACCAAGCCCGGTGCCCACCATTATTGCGGTGGGGGTGGCAAGTCCTAAAGCACAGGGACAGGCTACAACCAGAATGCTTGTGAAAATTTTAAGCGAGAAGGCAAAATCACGGCTTGCAAACAGCCACACAACAAATGCTATTAATGCAATTATTATAACTGTGGGTACAAATATACCCGCAACCTTATCGGCTGTGCGCGAAATAGGCGCTTTTTTAGAGTTCGCATCCTCAACAAATTTGATTATTTTTGCAACTGTAGTATCGTCTCCGATTTTTGTGACTCTTACATAGATTAAACCGTCTATATTTATACTTCCGCCTACAACACTGTCGCCTACATTTTTGTTCACAGGCAAACTTTCGCCTGTAAGCATCGATTCGTCAACCGACGAAAAGCCCTCTATTACAACACCGTCAAGCGCAATTTTATTGCCCGCCTTTACCACAATTGTTTCGCCCACCGCAATACTTTCGGTTGCAACAGTAATTTCCTCCCCGTTTCTTAAAACGGTTGCAGTATCAGGGGAGAGCTCCATTAATTTTTCTATTGCCGCAGTAGTTTTTTTGCGGCTTCGCTTTTCAAAATATTTCCCTAGCATTATAAGGGTTATTACAACCGCAACAGATTCAAAATAAAGATTGTGAACTGCATGGGGGTTATTTACAATAGTAAAGGTCATTACTATGCTGTATATAAATGATGCGCCTGCACCGACAGCCACCAACGAATCCATATTTGGATGTCCCCTAAATAAAAGAGGGATTCCGTTAGTGAAAAATTTTCTGCCGAAGAAAAGGGCGGGTAGACAAAGCAACAACTGAATTAAAGCAAAATTATAGGGTGCAGTCTCTAAATCAAGAAAGCTTGGCAGGGGTATATCCTTAAACAGCATTTGCCCCATAGAAATGTAGAGTAATATTGCACTTGAAACAGCTGATATTATAATAGGTAAAAAAGAATCCTTGTCCTTTTTTTTATCCGCTTTTGCTTCGGTTTGTTTTTCGGGCTCTATTCCAAAGCCTGCTTTTTCAACAACACGAATAAAATCCTCTTTACCTGTTTTGATTTCATCATAAGCCACGGTCATTTTGCCTGTTAATAGATTAACATCGCACGAAATTACACCGTCAAGTCGGGAAACAACCCTTGTGACCGATGCACTGCACGCCGCACACGACATACCGCTTATGATGTAGCTTTCAGTTTTCATTTTATCCTCCTGTTACACTAAAACACCAGTTCTATCAAGAATACAACAAAGCACGAACAAACAGCAACACCGAAAAGTCCCGCTCCTATGTATGCAAGAACAGCGCCTGCAATGAGGGCCGCAATGCCCGACCAAATGCTTCCGGTTGCATTCAAAATTGCAGGGAAGGTCATAACCGTTAAAGTTACATAAGGTACATAGTAAAGAAACGAGCGAATGGTTTTGTTTGTGATTTTACGCCTTATAAACGTAAGCGGCAAAAGTCTTATAAGGTATGTTACTGCCGCCATTATGAATATGTAAATATATGTTTTATGCATTTTCGCCGTCCTCCTTTACAGGAAAGAGTAAAGCGGCCACAAGAGATATTACAACAGTTAAAATTATAACCCTTATACCCTCTGTTATTCCGCTGAGGAAAGGTACTTTCGTGAAAAGAAGGCTTGCTGTCATTGAAACTAAAACAATACCCGCAATAATTTTGTTTTTTGATGCGGTGGGAACGATTATGGCGATAAACATTCCGTAAAGTCCGACATTTAAAGCGCTTACAACCACCTCGGGCAGTATATTGCCCATAACAACACCCAAGTATGTACCCATAGCCCAACAGGGAATGGAAACGGTCATAGCACCGTAGTTATAAAAAGGGTTAAGGTCACCTTTAACGGCTACCGAAATACCGAATATTTCGTCTGTTACATCAAAGGCTATAAGGCTTCTGTGAAGTGTTGAGATTTTAGGTGATAGTTTTTGACTTAAAGCGAAAGCCATTAAAAGATAACGTGCATTTACTATAAGCTGTGTAAGTGCCATTTCAAGATAGCTTGCGTTTTCGCCTATAAGTGTAAAGCCTGCATATCCGCCGGCAGAAGCATTTGTAAGACCTGCCGCTAAAAGTGCCTGAAAAGGAGTAAGTCCTGCTTTTTTGGCAACTATACCCAAAGTAAAGGCAACTGCAAAGTAACCGAGTCCGATTGGAATACCGTCAACCAGTCCCTTTTTATACCATTTTATATTTTCTTTCAATCTTATCACCAAGTATTTATTTTACTAATTTTTAAGACTTTGCATAGGCGCGGGGATTCTGCCTGCGCGGTCGATAAACCTTTTAGGACTCTTTGTGAGATTAACCTTCATAATAGGGCCTGAGCCTAAAAGTCCACCGAATTCTAAGGTTTCGCCTGCCTTTTTACCGATAGCAGGGATTACTCTGACAGCTGTAGTCTTCGAGTTAACCATACCGATAGCAGCCTCATCAGCAATAATTGCCGAGATAACCTCTGCGGGAGTTTCACCAGGTATTGCAATCATATCAAGACCTACCGAGCAAACAGCGGTCATAGCTTCAAGCTTTGAAAGCTCGAGGTCACCTGATTTTGCGGCGGCTATCATACCCGCGTCTTCGGATACAGGAATAAACGCGCCCGAAAGACCGCCAACGTATGATGAAGCCATAACGCCACCCTTTTTAACAGCATCGTTAAGCATTGCAAGTGCGGCGGTTGTGCCGTGTGTTCCGCAAGTTTCAAGGCCCATTTCTTCTAAGATATGCGCTACCGAGTCACCAATAGCGGGGGTGGGTGCAAGGGATAAGTCAACAATTCCAAAAGGTACACCCAAACGGCGTGAAGCTTCGGTACCTACCAACTGTCCCATGCGGGTGATTTTAAATGCAGTGCGCTTGATTATTTCTGCAAGCTGACCGAGGTCGCCGTCAGGACATTTTTTAAGTGCCGCATGAACAACACCAGGTCCCGATACACCTACGTGAATTACGCAGTCAGGCTCACCAACTCCGTGAAAAGCGCCCGCCATAAAGGGATTATCTTCAACAGCGTTGCAGAAAACCACAAGCTTTGCACAGCCAATAC
>CAYQFD010000115.1:0-4495 GCA_964416795.1 uncultured Ruminococcus sp.
CATTAAACCAACACTTGTGTTTTTATTGCATTTATAGTATAATATTTTTGCTAAAGCAAAACAATCAGCAATTAAACAACAAGTGTTGGAATAAAAGAAAATGCGACCATCAGTTTGGTCACAAGTGTTGGTTTAATGGGAGAGAAAACTATGAATGTAAAGAACAACAAGCGGCGCAGGGAGTCGCAAGAGAAAATCGAAAAGGCGTTTATTGAACTATTGCAAACCCGTGAGATCAAAGATATAACCGTTTCACATCTTATCAAAAACACGGGACTCAACCGAAGCACTTTCTATGCGAATTACATTGATATATTTGATCTTGCTGATAAAACAAGAGAAAAACTTGAGAATGATTTCAGCAATCTATTTGCTGATTACGATTATTTTAATGAACGCAGCGGTGCGCTGAAGATGTTTACGCATATCAAGGAAAATCAAATTTTCTATAAAACATATTTTAAGCTGTGTTATGACGATAAACACCTTGTTTCGATATATGATACAAGGCGAGCCGAAAAAGAGCATATCGTTAACAACATCAAGTACCATATTGAATTTTTTAGAAACGGTCTTAATGCTATTATCAAAATGTGGCTTGCCGGCGGTTGTCAGGAATCGCCTGAAGATATGGCGAAAGTTTTGAAGCAAGAATATAGAGGTCGATAGAAAATTTTTCTGGGGATCATAAAGATACCTGTTTTTTCAAAAAACAAAGCGGCATCATAATGGTTTGTAACAGCCCCTTTTGGCGATATAAATTAACCTTCATATTGTAAAATCCTTGCTTTCTAAGTGAAATGGTTGTATAATAAAAAAGCTTAGTTGACAGGTTCGAGTCCTGTCACACTAGACTTGAATCGGATTTTGAAACAAGTATTTTAACAAAGGTGGATTGTATGAAAACTATTGAAATCATCGCTCAAGCCATAGGAATAATTGCTATGTTGTTTAACATATTATCCTATCAGGGCAAAAAACAACGAACGGTAATAATTTTACAATTATGCGGTTCCATATTTTTCTCGGTTAATTTTTTGTTGCTTGGTGCTACCGTTGGCGGAATTCTTAATATTATAGCCACTATTCGTGCTGTAATATTCATTTTCAAGGACAAATTCAAGGCAGATAAAATTTCTTGGTTTATAGTATTTATTGCTTCCTATGTTTCGGTATACATTTTGAACTTTACCGTATTTGGCAAAGAGCCGACGGCGTTTAATCTGATAATAGAGCTCCTGCCCGTTATCGGTATGCTGGCGCTCAATATCGGCTTTCGGCTTAAAGATTCTTCCTATATCAGAAAATGCGGACTTATTAGTTCGCCTGCATGGCTTATATATAATATTGTGGCGGGCTCTTGGGGGGCAATTATCTGTGAAACGTTTACCTTGATTTCCATCCTTATTGGAATGCTTCGGCACGATAAAAAAGTACATAGATAAGAATTATATGATATCTGAATAGTTCGTAACAGACAAAAAAGCCGCTTTTACGGCTTTTTCTTTTTGTACTATTATCTATTTTATAAAAATACAAATGACTTTTGTAGATATAAGATAGTAGATTAAAACACATTATTAATATTGACTTTTTTTGGCAGATATTATATAATGCGAAAGGTTTGTTTTTGTCACTTGGAGGTCTAAAAATTGAATTACGATTATTTAAAACCAAAGCTTTTTGATGTTATGAAAGGGTACAGATGCAAGCAGTTTGAAAAGGATCTGATTGCGGGTATAGTTGTTGCAATAATCGCTTTGCCGTTATCAATTGCACTGGCATTGGCTTCAGGAGTTGAGCCTGTTTGCGGTGTATATACTTCGATTGTGGCAGGCTTCATAGTTTCTTTTTTCGGGGGCAGCCGAGTTCAGATTGCAGGTCCTACAGCTGCTTTTGCAACCATTGTGGCAGGAATTGTGGCAAAATCAGGAATGCAGGGGCTGATAGTTTCCACCTTAATGGCGGGATTTCTGCTGATACTGATGGGACTGTGTAAGCTTGGTACATACATAAAATTGATTCCTAAGACTATAACAATAGGCTTTACAGGCGGTATCGCGGTCACTATATTATTAGGTCAAATCAAAGATTTCGTTGGTATTTCTTATCCCGCAGGCACATCTGCCATTGAAACTGCAGAAAAAATCGAAAACAACATAAAATATGCATCCACATTCTCACCAAGTGCTTTGGCAATAGGAATTTTAGCACTTGCGATACTCATTTTTTATCCAAAATTTGAAAAACGTATTCCACCCTCACTGATTGCAGTTGTGGTATGTGCGGTAGTTTTAAAGGTTTTCCCTAAGATAGATAGCGCTGTTTATACTATAGGTGAGCTTTATACAATCCCAACAGGGTTGCCGAAGCCAGTTATTTCATCCATAAATTTGGGGCTTAAGGATATTGTGTTACTTTTACCTGATGCTGTTATGATTGCGGTTTTGGCGGCTGTTGAATCCTTGCTCTCGTGTGTTGTTGCTGACGGAATGATAGATTCAAGGCATAAACCAAATGCGGAGCTTTTTGCACAGGGACTTGGAAATATAGGCTCGGTTATATTCGGCGGTATCCCTGCAACAGGTGCTATTGCACGTACCGCCGCAAATATCAAAAACGGAGGCAGAACGCCTATTGCCGGTATAATTCATTCATTATTTTTAGTTTTTGTTATTATGTTTTTCATGCCGCTTGTTGCGATGATACCGATGCCTGCTATCGCCGCAATTTTGTTTGTTGTAGCATACAATATGAGTGAGTGGCGTAAGTTTGTTAAGATTATTAAGGCTAAGGTGTGGACCGATACGGCGGTTATGCTTTTAACCTTTGTTTTAACTGTTATCTTCGACCTTGTTATAGCAATTTGTGCAGGACTGGTACTTGTGATTATATTCGCAATTATAAATAAGATTAAAACAAGAAAATGTGCTTGATAGCACATTTTTCTTTTTGTACATTTTTTTCGCAACTAAGGGTTCACCTCTCGGAACCCGCTATTTAAGGCGATTTTTGAATTTGTCAACCGTGGGTTGACGGTAATTAGTAAAGATAAATTGCTTGACCTTTTTATTTTTTAGGTATAAAATTGCTGTATAAACATAGAATTTTTTCGGGAGGTCTTTTAATGACTTTAGGACAAAAGATATCTATTTTAAGAACGGCAATGAATTTGTCACAGGAACATCTGGCAGAGAAATTAGAGGTTTCGCGTCAGTCTGTTTCAAAGTGGGAATCGGATAAATCTATACCCGAGGTCAACATAATATTAAAGCTTTCGGCAATCTTTAATATTACGCTTGACGATTTGTTAAGGGAAGAAATTCCGTTGGCACCAACCTATACCGAGCCGATTTTCAGACCTAAAGAGTCGATTAATTATGATTTGAAATATTTTGGAACAGACGGCTTCAGAGGCGAGGCTAACACAGTTCTTACTGCTGACCATGCCTATAAAATAGGCAGATTTTTAGGTTGGTATTATTCCTCTTCGCTTTCGGGCAAAAAGGAGCCGAATCATAAAACCAGAGTTGTAATCGGTAAGGATACAAGACGTTCAAGTTATATGTTTGAGTATTCTATTGTGGCAGGACTTACAGCTTCGGGTGCAGATGCTTATATGCTTCACGTTACAACCACACCAAGTGTTTCTTATGTTGCACGTCAGGATGGGTTTGATTGCGGTATTATGATTTCTGCATCGCATAATCCGTTTTATGATAACGGTATAAAGCTTATTAATTCCTACGGCGAAAAGATGGATGACTATACTCTTTCGCTTGCTGAAAAATATCTTGACGGTGAGGTTGAGGAATTCGGCTTCGAAAACGATTTGCCCTATGCTACAAAAGAAAATGTCGGCAGAATTATTGACTATACCTCAGGCAGAAACAGATATGTAGGATATCTTATATCGGTTGCGGCAAATTCTTATAAAAATCTTAATATCGCGCTTGACTGCGCAAACGGTTCATCGTGGATGATAGCAAAGTCGGTTTTTGACGCTTTGGGCGCTAAAACACATATTATCAATGCTGAGCCTGACGGTGTAAATATTAACTTCAATGCCGGCTCTACACATATAGGTGTGCTTAGAAAATTTGTAAAGGAAAAGCACTGCGATGTCGGTTTTGCTTTTGACGGCGATGCTGACAGGTGTATAGCGGTTGATGAAAACGGTGATATTGTAAACGGTGACCATGTTATATATATCATCGCACAGATGCTTCGCAAAAAGGGAATGCTTAAAGGGGATACTGTTGTTGCGACTGTTATGTCAAACCTAGGCTTCTTCAGAGCACTTGAGGAAGCAGGCATTAACTGTATTCAGACCACTGTTGGCGACAAATATGTTCACGAAGCAATGATTGAGCACGATTGCAGTATCGGCGGTGAGCAGAGCGGACATACTATTATAAGAAAATATGCGTCGACAGGTGACGGAATACTCACAGCAATTATGCTTGCCGAATGTATGATGGAGAACAAATCTACT
>CAYQFD010000116.1:0-4490 GCA_964416795.1 uncultured Ruminococcus sp.
AGAAGCGTGTTGCAGAGGCAATCAGTGCTGAAGGAATTGATGTCGACCTTTATGATGAACGTCCCAATAACGGCTTTTTTTGTAAAACTTTTTTGCGTCTTAATTTTAAACCATACAAGGCAGTAGTTCGTAAATATATCAAAAAAATCATAAACGAAAACGCTGACAAGCAATATGATTATGTTTTGGTTGTTAAAAGTGAAGCGGCAGGCGAAAAAGAACTTAAACTTTTAAGAGAGGCATATCCTAACGCTCAGTTTATTTTGTATTTATGGGATTCGGTTGCAAATGTGCCCGACGGTGAAAAGAAATTATCACTTTATGATAAAGCTTTGACCTTTGACCCTGCAGATGCTAAAAAATACGATATACCCTTTTTACCCATTCCTTACGGAAAAGAGTATAGTGAAGCCAAACAGAGCGATACTTTCAAATACGACGTTGCCTTTATTGGTACGGCACATTCAGTAAGACCGAGAATAGTTAAGACAATCAAAAAACAATGTGAAGCTATGGGTAGAAAATGTTATACTTACTTTTACTCACCGCACATTTTGGTATATTTACTCAACAAATTAACCAATAAGGATTATAAATATATTTCGCTTGGTGAAGTTAATTTTAAGGGATTAACTGCTGCCGAGGTTTGCAAAATTTACAATTCGAGTAAATGTGTTTTAGATATCGAGCATCCTCGCCAAAAGGGAACAACAACCCGTCCTGTAGAGATGCTTCCAATGAAAAAGAAGATTATTACTACAAATGAGCATGTTAAGGATTTCGATTTTTACAGCGAAAATAACTTCTGCATTATTGATAGGGAAAACCCTGTTATAAATGAAGAGTTTTTTGAAACACCATACCTAATGGCTACAGAGGATATATTGTATAAATATTCTCCAAAGAAGTTTGTTGAAACAATTTTGGAAAATTAAATAACATCTTTTTGTAACTGAACGGAGATTTATATGCGTATTTTAGTCAATGACATTGCTGCCAGTTCCGGCGGAGTGCTAACTGTATTAAAAGATTTTTATAAATTTGTTAAAGATAACGACAAAGAAAATGAATGGTTTTTTTTGGTTTGCGATGATTATATTGAATCTACCGAAAATATCCATGTAATCAAGCTTCCTGAAATCAAGAAAAGCTATTTAAAGAGATTGGCATTTGATTTTTTTACAGGCAAAAAATTTATTAAAAAACTCAATGTTGATTATGTTTTTTCATTGCAAAACACCTTAGTTCACGGTGTTGATGTTCCTCAAATTGTTTATCAACATCAGCCTTTGCCGTTCCAAGATGTTAAAAACTATTCTTTCTTGAAAAAAGATGAAAGAAAAATGGCGGTTTATCAGCATTTAATTGGTAAAACTATTTTCTTGTCCGCAAAGAAAGCTGACAAGCTTATAGTTCAGACCGAATGGATGAGAGATGCCATAAATAAAAAGTGTTCTGTTCCTAAAGAGCGAATTGTTAAAATCGCACCTAATATTGAAAATTCCGAAAATTTACGAGTAGATGTAGTGAGAAAGAATAATATGTTTTTTTATCCTACATCTGCCATGCCTTATAAGAATATTTTGTGCATATATGAAGCGTGTAAAATTCTTGAAAGCAAAAATCTTGATTTTACAGTCAAAGTGACTGTACCTGACGGAAATGCTCAGCGAAACATTAAATATATAGGTCAAATCCCCAGAAATGAGGTTTTTGCCAATTTGTGTGAGGGTGCACTGATTTTCCCGTCATACATTGAAACATTTGGCTATCCTTTAATTGAGGCGGCTCAAATGGGTGCTATAGTTTTGGCGGCGGACTGTGATTATGCTCACGAAGTATTAAGTGGTTATGAAAATGTGTATTACTTTAATCCTTTTGAACCCAAGGAATTGGCTATTTTGATTGAAAAGGTGATTTCAGGAGAGATAGAGCGTTTTGATACCTTTAAAAAGGTTGAAGAAAGCAGCAATACTTGGGAAAATGTTGTAAATGAAATAATTTCCACTAAAAAGGAGGTATAAACTTGACAGCAGCGATTGCCGTTGCGTTGTATAACGGAGCGAAATTTATCGAAAAACAATTAGATACTTTAAGGTTACAAACGGTTGAACCAAATCAGGTTGTTTTGTGTGACGACGGTTCTACAGACAACACTGTTGATATAGTGAATGATTATATCGCGAGATATTCATTGCAAGATAAATGGAAATTTTATAAAAATCCCGAAAACTTAGGATATGCTAAGAACTTCTATCATGCGATGGAACTATGCGATTGCGACCTTATTTATCTTTGCGACCAAGATGATATATGGAAATTAGATAAACTTGAAAAAATGAACAGTGTAATGAAAAAAAATCCCCATATTTCATTGTTGATGTGTAAGGGCGGAGTAATTGACGCTGATGGAGAGGATTTACACGGATTAATGATTGAAAAGGCAAAAGAAACGGGAAGCATTACACAAATTTCGGTAGAAAATATCCTGCATACATTTCAGTGGACCGGAATGTTGATGTGTGTTCGCCAAACTTTTTTTGCCGAAAGAAAAAATATAATTTCTAAAATTTCTGCTCCGCATGATTTTGTGTTAGCTTTATCTGCTGCCGATTGTAATCAGTTTTATGTTCATGATTACATAGGTGCATTTCATCGCAGACACGATAATAACGCTGCTAATGAAGAACATAGAATCATGAAAAATCTAAATTTGAAGCGAAAAATAAGAGATATTGATAATTATAATGGTTATTTATCAAGTGTGGTATGTTCAGAAATTCAAATACAAAAAAGTAATATGGATATGCTTAAGCAAAGACTTATAAAATCAGAACACCGAAAAGAAGCTTTGCTTCAAAAAAATTTTAAAAAAATCTTAAAGGTATATTTTTCTGACAAAGAGAAAATGTTAAGACCTATTTCTTTGTTGTGCGATATTTGGCTTGTTGTGTTTGGAAGGATGAAATAAATTGATTGCAAATATATCAAAAATAACAACTAATCGATTAGAAAAAATCGCTTTTATATTATTGAATATATTAGTTGTTGACATTTGTGTTTTTGGGGCGGGACGCCTGATAGAATTTGGTCCGTTAACTTTTAGAATGATATTGCTTATCATACTTTTTGTTATCTGTGTTCCGCTATTCTTTAAGAATTTCAAGAATCTTTTGAAAAATAATTATATTCGAATTATTTTAATTTTTGCGGGTCTTGTTGTTTTTTCAACCTTTATTGGAATTGTTAATAACAATAGAATGAATTTGATTATAACCGACATTAAAGGTTTTGTGTATTTTGCTTTTTTACCCTGCGTTGTTGTTTTAATTGATTCCCATGAAAAGATTGTTAAATTAGCTAAAACAGCCATGTATTCTGCGGCAATACAAGCTATAATTCATATGATTTTTGTGTGTTTTTATATTGCCGATGTTCCTTGGTTGGATTCATTTGCTGAATTTTCCTATGAAAGAAGATTCTTTTATATTGCGTACAGGATTTCTTCTAAAAATGTGCGAATAATTTTTTTGAGTCTAATATGTTTGCTTTTTGGTATGGCATTTTCGATTTATTTTAGTGTAAAATCCACCAAAAAAGTTACAAGGATTATTTATCCTATGATTACGGCAATTTGTGGATTTTCGTTGATGATGACGTATACAAGGTCTGCATATCTTGCTGCTGCAGTAACAGTTGTTCCTATTTTAATTATATTGTTTGTTTATATAACAAAAAAAGAAAAGATTGCTCTTTTAAAACATTTGGCAACCACTTTAGTTATTGTATGTGTTATTAATGCTGGTTTTAATATCGGAACAGGCAATAATTACCTGAGTTACGGTTTATCGAGAGTATTTGTTGGAATTGATATATTTGATAATCTGTTTCCCATTGATAGCAGCGAGGATAATAGCGAAGATACTAATGACGAAACATCGAAAGACACAGGAGAAACCGATGCCTTTTATCAGAGCACTGTTTTTTCAGATAATATACGCGCCCAAACAGTCAGCGATTTGATGGCTAATATTCAGAAGTCACCAATAATAGGTTTAGGATTAGGCTCAGAAATAAAGTCTCGTCCAGATGGACTTAATGAATACTTTTTCTTAGATTTGTTTTCTAAGATGGGAATAATAGGTCTTATATGTTATCTATCACCTGTTATACTTATGGTGATTCAATTAATACAGTTGTTAAAGAACAAATCTAAAACATTTTTAATGTTATCGATTTGGTTTTGTGTGTTATTGGGATTCATTATATACTCATATTTCACGCCTTGCATGAATTCTTCGGTAGGTATCTTACCTTATTGTTGTGTAATGTCAGTATTTGAGTTTTATAAAAAAATAAAAATAGATTCAGAGGGGTGCTTATGAAAGGCATTATTTTAGCAGGTGGTTCGGGTACAAGACTTTATCCGCTTACAAAGGTGACTTCTAAGCAACTTTTACCGATTTATGACAAACCGATGATTTATTATC
>CAYQFD010000117.1:0-4406 GCA_964416795.1 uncultured Ruminococcus sp.
TACGGCGGTATTTTTATTATTTTAATCTGCTTTTTATGTATTCCTGTACACTGTTACGCGGAATGTCCAAAGCTACAGATAATTCACCAAAGAGCAACTCCTCTGCAAGATGCATATATTTTTCATCCGAAAAACCGAGTTTTTTCTTGTTTTCACGTGCAGTCTGGCGTTTTTCGTAAATTTTTATTGTAAGTCCTATTAAATCATCACAATTATGGCTTGCAAACTCAGCTTTGATTTTTTCGGTATCGTAATTTTCACTTTTTAAAGCAGACTTAATATCAGGAATTCTGTCGATCAGTCCGTTAGCTTCCTTTTTAGAGATGACATAACGCATAAATACTTTATCGCTGTCACACGGGGCATAAATTATATTATTTTGCTGAAACAGGGGCTTTAGCATATAATACTGCCTTTTTTGGTTACGTATGAGCTCTTTTTCGCAGATATCTGTAATTTCGCATACTCCTGTCTGACCATACACAATTTTGTCACCGATTTTAAACATTTTCTTAGGCTCCCTAAATAAAATGCGTGCTGTTCCACAACTGGACTTACGTTCTGTGGGAACAACACGCTGTAATTATATTTTAGCAGAAAAAACTTTAAAATGTAAGAAAAATTTTTATCTTTCTTCACGAAAGTATGATAGACCGAGAGATGCGGGTGGTTGGTTCTCCTTCTTGTCGCGGATACTCATAATGACAAGGACAATTATTGTTACTAAATAGGGGAGTATCTTTAGAAGCTCCTGATCCTTACTGCTAAGTCCCAAAAGGAACGGACCTACAACATAAAGCGCACCGAATGCGATTGAGCCGCCTATCGCAATATTAGGACGCCAAACCGCAAAAATTACAAGTGCAACAGCGAGCCAACCAAATTGGTCTAGGATATTATTCTGCCAGTTTGCAGCGGCAAAGTCCATTACATAGTAAAGACCGCCCATACCTGAAATCACACCGCCGATAAGGGTTGCGATATATTTATAGCGGTTAACGTTTATGCCTGCAGCGTCTGCGGTGGCAGGGTTTTCACCAACAGAACGTAGATTAAGTCCTACACGGGTTTTGGCGATAACAAATGCCACAACTAAAGCGATAATGATAGCAAGGTAGGTCATAAAGCCGTATGACAGGAACAGCTTGCCGAAAATGCCCAATTTATCGGCAAAGGGAAGATACGCGCGGTATGCCTTACCGATTTCAGGGAAAGCCGCAACACCTGTTCCACCCATTTTGCTATTTATAATACTTCCTATAAAGTTGCTTATACCGACACCGAATGTAGTAAGTGCTAAGCCTGTAACATTCTGATTTGCTTTAAGGGTGATAGTCAAAAAACAGTAAATAAGGGTTGTGAGCATAGCACCGATAATGCAGCAAGCAAGTGTTATCAGAATACTGATTACAGGGTTAAATGCAACACCGCTTTTGGTATAAAAATACGCGCCCATGATACCGCTTATTGCCCCTGTCGCCATAATACCGGGAGTTCCGAGGTTTAGGTTGCCGGACTTTTCGGTAATAATTTCGCCTGTAGAGCCCAAAAGCAGAGTGGAACTGAGCCTTATCGACTGCTGAATGAATGTGATTAGCATTGTAAGATTCATTATCGAGCCCCCTTAGTTTTACGGAAATTAATTTTATATTTAGTGAAAAATTCACAGGCGATTATCGAGAAAATTACAATAGCGGTCAAAATATCGCCTATACTGTTATCAATTTTAAATGCAGAGGTGGCGTATTTACTGCCGACACTTAAGAAAACTATAAGCATTGAAACAGGTATCATAACAATGGGGTTAAATCTCGACATCCAGGAAACCATTATTGCGGTAAAGCCCTGACCTCCGACTATTGATGAGTTGATAGAGTGTTTATCACCTGCAACAATCATAAAGCCGGCAAGTCCGCAGATTGCACCCGAAATAGCAACAGTTCTGATGATAACTTTTTTGACATTAATTCCTATGTAACGCGCGGTATTCTGACTTTCGCCCACAACAGAAATTTCATATCCCTGTTTACTGTATTTAAGATATATAAACATAAATACGGTAACGCCTACAACAATTAAAATATTAAAAATATAGTTTCTGTCAAAAAGGTTTGGCAAATAACCGTAGCCTGTACGCTCATTAATAATACCAAGGTCGCTTCTGCCTGATTTATCCTTAACCATTATGAAATATGATACCAAGGTCATTGCAACATAGTTCATCATAAGGGTAAACAGGGTTTCATTCGTATTCCATAAGGCTTTGCAAATAGCGGGAATTACCGCCCAAACAGCACCTATAATAATACTTACTGCAAGCATTATTAAAATAAGTACGGTTGAATCGATTTTTCCGCCAAACTCCAGCATACAGAAGGCTGAAGCAAGGCAACCCATAAGCACCTGACCTTCTGCACCGATATTCCAGAATTTCATTTTAAAGGCGGGGGTAACTGCTAAAGAAATGCAAAGCAGAATAGCACCGATATGGATAGATTCCATATACTTTTTGTTGATTCCTGAGTTTGCAATAGGGGTGCCTATTACACCGTCAAACATTGATTTGTAAAGTTCGGCAGGGTTAAGGCCTGTTATAGAAAGAACGAGTATACTGCCGAGTAATAAGGCGACTGCTATACCTGCCAAATGAATGAGGGCAGATTTCATAAAACCTATATCGTCACGTTTTGTGATATGAAAAAGAGGTTCGTGTACGGTCTTGATTTTAGCCATTCTGTTCACCTGCCTTTGATTTTGTCATAAGAAGCCCGATTTCTTCTTTGGTGGCGCCTCTGCCGTCAACAATACCTGTAACGGCACCGCCGCCTATTACTAAAATACGGTCACAAAGCTCAATTAAAACGTCAAGGTCTTCGCCGACGAAGATTATAGCTACACCCTTCTCTTTCTGTTCGTTAAGAAGATTATAAATGGTGTATGAGGAATTAATGTCAAGACCTCTTACGGGATATGCCACCATTAGAACTGTGGGGGAGGATGCAATTTCACGGCCAACTAACACCTTTTGAACATTACCGCCTGAAAGACGTCTTACAGGGGTACTTGCATTTGGAGTTACTACCTCCAAATCTTCTATAATATGCTGTGCTAAGTCTTTAGGTCCTTTTCTTTCAAGGAACATTGATTTACCTCTGCGGTAGCTTCTTAGCATCATATTATCGATAATATCCATATTACCAACAAGTCCCATACCCAAACGGTCCTCAGGCACAAAGGAAAGGCGCACACCGAGCTCTCGTATCTGCATAGGTGTTTTGTCACGCAAATTATCCTCGCAGTCGGTTTTAGGATTGTGATATATGATTTCGCCGTTCTGAAGCTTTTGAAGACCTGCGATAGCCTCTAAAAGCTCGCGCTGACCGCTTCCTGCTATACCTGCGATACCAAGTATTTCACCTGAGCGGACGGTGAATGAAATGTTATCGAGAACCTTTACACCGTCGCGGTTTATACAGTCAATATTTTTGACAATCAGCCTATCGGTTACATTTTTAGGCTCACTTCGCTCGATATTAAGCTCGATTTTCTTACCCACCATCATTTCGGTGAGTATGCTCTCATTAGCCTCCGAGGTGTTTATAGTTCCTATGTATTCGCCTTTTCTGAGCACAGCAACCTTGTCCGAAAGGGACAAAACCTCGTGTAGCTTGTGGGTTATAATTATAATGGCTTTTCCGTCCTCTTTCATTCGGCGGAGAACAGCAAAAAGCTTTTGCGTTTCCTGAGGTGTCAATACTGCGGTTGGCTCATCAAGTATTAGGATATCCGCGCCTCTGTATAAAACCTTGATGATTTCAACTGTCTGCTTTTCGGAAACCGACATTTCGTGGACCTTTTTTGCAGGGTCTATTTCGAAACTGTATTTATCTGCAATTTCTTTAACCTTATTGGCAGCTTCCTTTATATCATATTTAGAATTTTCGTTAAGTCCCAATATGATATTTTCGGTAGCAGAAAAAACATCAACAAGCTTGAAATGCTGATGAATCATACCGATTTTGTAGTTGAAAGCATCTTTAGGTGAGCGAATAACAACCTCTTCGCCGTCAATATAAATCTGACCGCTGTCAGGAAAGTAAATACCCGCGATCATATTCATAAGCGTGGTTTTTCCGCTTCCGTTTTCGCCGAGTATAGACAAAATCTCACCACGGTTAACGGTAAGATTAACGTTCTTGTTGGCGATAACCTTTCCAAAGCTTTTTGAAATGTTTTTGAGTTCGATAGCAGCCTTAGTTACCAAAGTCACTTCTCCTTTATAATTATTTCACTGTAGCCAATGCATTTAAACTTGAATCAGATTTTGAAAGAAGTATTTTTCGCTGTGGCTTTGTTAAAATACTCGTGAATCCGTCAGGATTCACTGCGTTTTGTGCCTTGCACAC
>CAYQFD010000118.1:0-2901 GCA_964416795.1 uncultured Ruminococcus sp.
GATTTATTTCAGTTTAGTATTGTTATAATTTCGGTTATAACACTTGTAATAACGGTCATAAAAAAGAAATAACCGCCCTGTCTGCAAACTGTGCGGTTAAATCTTTTTAATCAAATCATTTGAGGGCGAAACCGTCTATCAGTTTGCCTTATTTCATTTATATTATAGCACACATTTCCATTTTGTCAAGTTTTGAGGTGATACAGTGAAAACTTTTAAATCGGGAAGAACTTTAGTTGCGTTTGCTTTGATTGCTTTTTATTACATATCAAATATTTTATATACGATAATTACATCATCAAAGTTTTCTGATATAATTAACACATTTATATCGTTACTTCCGGCATTTTTGATATTGTGTTATTTGTTATTCGAACAAAAAGCTTTTAGGTTTAGAAAATATATATTCCCATTGGTGTTTGGTTTAATCGCTTGTAAAAACCTATATGTTGTTGCTGTTTCTATCGTCAGCACACCAAAATATGTGTTATTTGAAAATGGCACTATAATTTTATTCGCTTTTTCATTGATTTTATTATTGTTTAATATATTGTGTTTTATTGGCACTTTATTTGATTTTAAATTTTTAATACTTTTAAAGACAGGATGCATTGGTTATATATTGACTATTCTTATAATGCAAATTTGTGAATTCTTTTTACTTGGTGGAATGCAATATATAAATTCCGTTCCAAAAGAAATATCACCTATAAACATCATTGCTTTGGTAAAACTCCTTTCTATAATACTTTTTTACACAGGAATTTTTATTATAACAACAAATAAAAGAAATACAGACTTGGGTTAATATCAATGCTTAGTTTTAAAGTATAAAATCAAATATATTACATAGAATAAACACTACAGGAGGAATTAATTATGAAAAAAATATTAACTTTAATTTTAGCATTAACCTTTGTTTTCGCCCTTTCTGCCTGTGGTAATAAAGACAATTCTATGAGCAGTAATATGCAAAACGGAACAGGAAACGGTATGATGTCACAGATTGAAGACGGTGTGTCATCCTTTGTTGAGGGTGTTGAATCGGGCATTTCTTCAATGGCAAGCAAGCTCACCCAGAGCGATGCTACCATCACTGCCGATGAAGCACGCGATATAGCTCTTAAGGATGCAGGAGTTACAAAGGATAACATTAACGGTTATGAGAGTGACCTTGACCGCGAGCTCGGTATTTTGGTTTATGATATTGAGTTTAAATCGGGCGATACAGAATATTCGTACGAGATAAATGCTGAAAACGGCACAATAATTGATAAAGATACCGAAAAAGAATATAATTAGTATAAAAAATACTCCCTTTGGTTTAAATCAAAGGGAGTATTTTTTATTCCTCAGCAGTAAAATCGTCTTTACCAACACCGCATAGAGGGCAGACAAAATCCTCGGGTAAATCCGCAAATTTTGTACCTGCCGCGATGCCGTTATCTGCATCACCTACGGCTTCGTCGTAAGTCCAGCCGCATACGTTGCATACATATTTCATATTTTTCAACTCCTTAAATATATTATACACTGATTTAATTAATTAAATTCGGCTTTTTTGCGCTTGTAAATAATTGAAAAGGCTGTAATTTGCGCTATAAATGTAATTGCCCACGAAACAGAATAACAGCTGTAAACGCTTGCCACTGTGCCAAAGGCCGCAAATATTGTTGCTACCCATATAACCCTTATAACGCACACACCGATAATTGAAATTACCATTGGCACGGTGGAAACGCCCATTCCTCTTATAGCACCTGTTGAAACCTCCATAAGTCCGCACAGGAAATACGGCAAGCAAACAAATGCAAGACGGGTAATACCTGCCTGTAGGGATTCGTTGTTATCTGTTATATAAAGCGATAACAAGGGTTTTGCAAACGCGAAAACAAGCATGGCGGAAGAAAAGCCTACAATCGATACTAACACAAGGCTTTTTTTAACTATTTCCTTAATACGCGCAAAATTTTTAACACCGAAATTCTGACCGACAAAATTAATTGTCGCCTGATAGAACGCATTCATTATTATATATACAAAGCCTTCTATGTTATGTGCGGCAGAGCCTCCTGAAACCACCGCCGCACCCAAGGAGTTGATAGAGGACTGAATGAGCACGTTTGAAATTGAGAACATACTGCTCTGTATACCTGACGGTATGCCGATTTTTAAAATTTTTAAAAGAGAATCCTTGTATATTTTAATCTTTTTAAGCTGCAGTCTTGCGGCATCTGTTCGGCGCATAAGCGCTAATACTACAAGCACCGCTGATACAAACTGCGAAATAATGGTTGCCAAAGCGACACCTGCAACGTCCATATGAAATACTATTACAAAAATTAAATTCAGTACCACGTTCAAAATTCCCGAAAAGGTTAGAAATATAAGCGGTGAACGTGTGTCGCCCAAAGCTCTTAAAATAGAGGCACAGAAATTATAAATCATATTAAAGGTGATTCCGCAGAAAATGATTCTCATATAAACCGTGGCAAGCCTCAACTGCTCTTGGGGTGTCCCCATAGTAGTAAGCAGTGTGTCTGAAAAAAGAACTCCCACAACGGTCAGAAAAACACCGATTATAATAGCAGTCGGAAGCGCGGTATGAACAACCTTATGTAGAGCCTTTCTGTCATTTTCGCCAACTGCATGCGCGGTGGCAACACCTGTACCTATAGAGCTTCCCAAAAAGAAGTTTATAAGCAGGTTTGAAATTGAAACCGTAGAGCCTGCCGCACCTACAGAATTACTGCCGCAAAATTTGCCGAGAACTACAAGGTCTGCTGCTTGAAACAGTAACTGGAGAAAGCCTGCCGCAATTACAGGAATAGTAAATGTAATAATCCCCCTGAATACCGAGCCCTCAAGCATATTTACATCTTTTTTTGCCATAAAAACCAC
>CAYQFD010000118.1:3001-4336 GCA_964416795.1 uncultured Ruminococcus sp.
AAATAAATTAAACCTGCAACTCGCGGAATTTGTAAAACTCGCCTTTCTTTTCGATTAACTCATTATACGTTCCGAATTCAACGCATTTTCCTTCTTTTATAACCGCGATTTTATCCGCGTTTTTAACAGTAGAAAGTCTGTGTGCCACAATAAATGCGGTTTTATCTCGTGACAAATTCTCTATTGCCTGCTGAATATGCCTTTCAGATACGGTATCAAGCGCACTTGTAGCCTCATCAAGAATTATAACCTTAGGATTTCTGATAAGCGCACGTGCTATAGATATTCGCTGACACTGTCCGCCAGACAGAAGATTGCCCTGCTCGCCTATGGGAGTATCAAGTCCCTGAGGAAGCGAATCTACTACCTCGCGCAGACACGCACAGTCGATAATTTCCTCTAGCCTCTCACTACTCACAGAGCTTGAACCGTAGGTTATGTTTTCGCGCATAGTTCCGCTAAAGAGAATACTCTTTTGGGGAACTACCGCTATATTCTTGCGATAGCTTTTAAGGCTAATATTCTTCATATCTACGCCGTCAACCGTAACCTCACCGTCTGTGGCATAATAAAAACCTGTGATTAGATTAAGTATGGTGGATTTTCCCGAACCCGATTCGCCGACAAAGGCAACCGTTTCACCCGCTTTAATACTGACATTAAGTCCGTCAAGAACGTTTTTATCCCCGTCGGGATATTTGAAAACAACATTCCTTAACTCGAAATCACCTTTAACCGACCGAAGTTGTATCTTGTCTTCATCGTTTTCGATATCATCACTGCTTAAAATTTCACCGATAGAACTCAATGCTTCTGTTCCGCTCGCAATTGTAGGCATTAAATTGAGCAGTGAATTAATACTGTTCAAAAAAGTGGAAAAATATGATTGATATAAGGTTACAGAGCCTATACTCATAAAGCCGTAGAAAACCAGAAACACATTAAAGGTCAGGCATAATAGCTGGAAGGTCTGCATTACTATCCAATTCAGTATAACAAACTTATCCATAACGGTGTCTAGCTCATAGCCTGTTTTAGCCGCACTGCTGAGCTGCTCTCCCATTTTTTTCATTTCAATGCGCTCAAGCGCGTGCGCCTTGGTTATGGGTATTAGATTTACCATATCAACTACCTTTGAGTTGGTTTCTTCCATTTTAGTACGGAATTCTGAATTACTGCTTTTAATTTTCTTTTTAAAGCGTCTTGAAATAAGAAGTGAAAGCGGAGCGGCAATCAGAAAAAAAGCAAGTACTATAAAATCTCCCCGTATTAAAACAACACCTATTACGGTTGAAAGCTGTACTATAATATGTATAAGTGAAGTGTGAAGGCTTA
>CAYQFD010000119.1:0-4321 GCA_964416795.1 uncultured Ruminococcus sp.
CCCATTGAATGAAGGTCTGTAGAGAAAGTAACAGATGCAGGGAACAAGCCCTTATTGTCCTTACCCTCACTCTCGCCGAAAAGCTGTTTAAACCATTCTGCCATCATTGTAAATCTTGGCTCATAAGAAACCAACAATTCTATAGATTTACCCTTGCGGTAAAAAGCATTTCTGAGCGCCGCATAAAGATAGCAGTCATTAGCGTAAACATCCTTTTTGTTGAACTTTTCTGCCGCTGACTGTGCGCCCTTCATCAGTGCATCTATATCAGCGCCTGCAGCCGCAATAGGAAGCAGACCAACTGCTGTAAGCACAGAAAATCTTCCGCCCACATCGTCAGGCACTACAAAGCATTCATAACCCTTCTCATCTGCCAAAGCTTTGAGTGTACCTCTTGCCTTGTCGGTTGTGCAGTAAATACGTTCTGCGGCTTCCTTTTCGCCGTACCTTTCTTCCAAATACTTGCGGAATACTCTGAATGCTACTGCAGGTTCGGTTGTTGTACCCGATTTTGAAATAATATTAATAGATACTCTCTTGCCCTCACAAAGCTTCAAAGTATCTGCTAAAGCAGAACCGCTTATGCTGTTACCCGCAAAATATATTTCGGGAGTATTTTCACACAAATTATTGTAATAGGGTCCTTTTAAGAATTCGATAGCAGCCCTAGCACCTAAGTAAGAACCGCCGATTCCTATAACGATAAGAACGTCTGTATCCTTGCGGATTTTTTCAGCCGCTTTTTTAATTCTACCAAACTCTTCCTTATCATAATCGAAAGGCAAATTTACCCAACCTAAAAAGTCATTTCCGAGACCGTCTTTATTGTTAACGGTATCATGAGCCGCTAAAACCTGTGACTCTAAACCCTTAAGGTCGTTTTCTCTGATAAAATCTTTCGCATAAGAATAATTGAAACTAATTGCCATTTTTATACCTCCGTATAACTTCTATACCTATTTTACAATAAAACGTTCTATTTTTCAAGACAAATTATAATATATTTAACAAATATTCTTATAAATTAAATATTTGACTGAAAATCCAATAAAATGTCACTAAAATGTTAAGCTTTTCGACATCCTCTGCGGACTTAATTTCAATTTTTCCGATTTCTGCATCTCCTTGGCTTACAGTTACATATCCTAAAACATCACCCTTTTTAATAGGCGCGGTTATATTTTCGTTCCACTCGGTCGTCTTCTTTATATCCTTACTATCCTTTTTAGCAAGCAAAACATTTACCGTGCCGTCAGCCGAAATTTTAACCGTTTTCTTGACACCCTTTTCAATTTCTCTTTCACTTTCCTTTAAATCAGCTTTAACACAGGTAAAGCTATAATTTGCAAAGCCGTAATCAAGAAGCTTTTTAGCACCGCTGAAACGGTCATCGCTGGTTTCACCCGCAAGGACAACCGCAACAAGTGAAAGCCCATCACGCTCGGCTGTTGCTGAAAGACAGTATTTTGCAATACTTGTGGTGCCTGTTTTAAGACCTGTTGTACCCTCATAAAAACGAACCAATTTATTAGTATTTACAAGCTCACTCTGACCGTCACGCAAGGAATCCATCCAAACTGTTGAATACTTTTTTATAAGCTCGTGCTTTATAAGCTCGCTCGACATTATTGCCACATCGTGTGCGGTAGTAAGATGTCCGTCGGCATCGAGCCCTGTGCAGTTTTTAAAGGTTGTGTTATTCATTCCAAGCTCCGTTGCGCGCTCATTCATAAGCGCCACAAAGCCCTCTTCACTTCCTGCAATAAGCTCTCCCAACGCCACACAGGCATCATTTGCAGAGGCTATCACAGTGGCTCTTAGCAGCTCGTCAACCGTCATACTCTCCCCTGGCTCCAGCCATATCTGCGAGCCTCCCATACTGCAGGCGTGCTCACTTGCTGTCACCACCGTTTCAAGCGTTATATCCTTTCTGTCTATCGCCTCCATAACAAGCAAAAGCGTCATAATCTTAGTGATTGATGCGGGAGCGAGTTTTTCATCTGCATTGGCTTCGTAAAGAATTTTTTTAGTATTAGGCTCCATAAGTATACAGGATTTTGCCTTAATATCAAGCGTCTGACCTATTGCCGCATTTACCTCTTCTGTTTCTATCGGAACATTTATATCCTCAATTGAACATTCGCTTGAAACTGTTTTTTCTGCGGCACATACCGTATATGCTGATAAAACCGCAAAAATTAAAATTAAAGAAATTAGCCTTTTCAAAATAAAACACCCCAAACATATTACTGCTAAATAATATGTTTGAGATGCACTTTAAATAACATTTAATTGGGCATTATATAATAATTCCGCCGCCGATAACAGTGTCGCCGTCATAAAAAACTGCCGACTGCCCTGGGCTTGCCGCTCTTTGCGGCTTATCAAAGCAAATTTCAATATTTCCGTTTTCCATAGGTCTAATTCGAGCCTCAGCGGCACTATGCCTGTAACGAAGCTTTGCCTGTACTTTCATTTCACCGTCAAGCGTGTCAAAAGGTATAAAATTCACATTTTTAACTTGAACGTGTGTTTTAAAAAGATGCTCCTCGTCACCCAAAACCACCCTGTTAGTGCTAGAGCTTTTATCAATTACAAACTGCGGCTTGCCAAGGGCAATTCCAAGCCCCTTTCTTTGACCTAAGGTGTAGTGAATAACGCCCTTATGCTTGCCTAAAACGTTTCCGTTTATATCAACATAATCGCCTGCTTCTGACTTAAAACCATCATATTTTTCAATAAATGTAGCATAGTCACCGTCAGGAACAAAGCATATATCCTGACTGTCAGGTCTATTGGCATTAACAAAGCCGTTTGACAGAGCAATCCCACGTATTTCACTTTTTGTATATTCACCAAGCGGAAACAGAACTCTTGAAAGCTTATCCTGAGTCAGATTATAAAGCACATAGGACTGGTCCTTCGATAAATCCTTAGCTCGCTTTAAAAGATATCTACCGTCCTCGCGTTTTTCCACTCGCGCATAATGCCCTGTTGCAATTTTCTCGAATCCCAATTCATTTGCTCTTTCAAGCATTGCACCGAATTTTATATATTTATTACACACAATACAAGGGTTTGGCGTATTCCCCATCTTATATTCATCTATAAAATCCTTTATAACAAAGCTTGCAAACTCGCTCTTTAAATCAAAGCAAATATGGTCTATTCCCATTTTATCACAAACAGATTTTGCATCACAAACGCTAGTGTCCCCCTCCTTTTCGCAGAGAGAAAGCGTCATACCTGAAACAGAATAACCTTTATCCTTGAGTAGCTTTGCGCAAACTGAGGAATCTACACCGCCGCTCATACCGACTAATACTTTTAAAGACATTAATTATCTCCTTAAAATACAAGAGCCGATGAAAGCATCGGCTCGAATAAATTAAATTGCAGTTGTGATAGCCACCTTGAATGTTTCGTCATCAAATGGCTTATTCATATTAAGAGCCTCATAAATATCATAATCAACAATGAATCCGTTTTTCATACCTACAACACGGTTACCCTTGCCCTCCTTCAACAATTGAACTGCAGCATAACCAAAGCGTGTAGCATAAACACGGTCGCGAACTGTAGGTCTTCCTCCGCGCTGAACATGGCCTAAAATAGTGGCTCTCGTTTCAATACCGGTTGATTCCTCAATCGCCTTGGCGATTTCCTCAACACCGCCAACGCCTTCGGCAACAACGATAATAAAGTGCTTTTTGCCTGTTTCTTGAGATTTTTTAATTCTCAAAATAACATCTTGGCGGTCAAACTTCCTCTCAGGTACAACTATTGCAGTAGCACCTACAGCAATTCCGCACTGAAGTGCCAAGAAGCCTGCGCCTCGTCCCATTACCTCAACAACACTGCAACGGTCATGTGACTGAGCGGTATCTCGAATTTTATCCATCATTTCCATGGCGGTATTCATAGCGGTATCAAAACCGATTGTGTACTCAGTAGAAAAAATATCGTTATCAATAGTTGCGGGAATACCTACACAGGGAATGCCTCTTAAGGATAGGTCACGAGCGCCTCTGTATGAACCGTCACCACCAATTACAACAATACCCTCTATACCGTGCTTTTTGCAGTTTTCAATAGCTTGTGCCATACCCTCTTCTGTTTTGAAAAGAGGACTTCTGGCAGTATAAAGAACAGTACCGCCTCTGTGAATGATATCCGATACTGAACGTACATTCATATCAAAAATATCACCCTCAATAAGACCGTTATAGCCGCGTCTTACACCCTTAACTGTCATACCAAGAGAGATTGCAGTTCTGACAACTGAACGAACTGCAGCATTCATACCCGGAGCATCGCCGCC
>CAYQFD010000120.1:0-4269 GCA_964416795.1 uncultured Ruminococcus sp.
AAAAACGGAAGGCATAAATGCCTTCCCTACAAACAAGACGGTTAATAATACAAGGAAGGCAAAGAGAAAGACGGTGCATGACAGCACCGTCTTAATTTATACCTCTATTCCATAACACACAGAACCGTCGCTCTGTGTTTGGGTTGTTTTTTTACAGCCCTTTTTTAATCTTATTTTTCGTTTTTGTAAATTTCCTTAAAGTACTTGTATGTATCAACCTTTAATTCTCCGCAAGCGGGTTCATCGCAAGCAATGATTCCGTCCTGATGCATCTGTAACGCGCTGATTGTCCAAGCGTGGTCAACTCCACCTTCAACACAGTGACGCAATGCGCGTGCTTTGTGGTGTCCGTTAATAAGCAGCATTACCTGTTTAGAATCGCAAACTGTACCTACGCCAACCGAAAGTGCTCTTTTAGGAACCTTGTTAGTATCATTATCGAAGAAACGGGAATTAGCTATAATGGTGTCCTCTGTTAAATCGCGAACACCCGTCCTCGATGTTAATGAAGTGAACGGCTCATTAAAAGCAATGTGACCGTCAATACCGCTGCCGCCCATAAACAAATCAATTCCGCCATACGAAGCAATCTTATCCTCATAGCGCTGGCATTCTGCTTCCAAATCATCTGCCATACCGTTCAAAATGTTTATATTTTCTGCGGGAATGTCTATGTGATTGAAAAAGTTGTCATGCATAAAATACCAATAGCTTTGGTCATGCTCTCTCGGCAAACCAACGTATTCGTCCATATTAAAAGTAACAACGTTCTTAAAAGTAACCTTGCCCGCCTTATTCATTTTAATCAATTCTCTATAAACGCCAAGCGGAGAAGAACCAGTCGGTAATCCAAGAACAAAAGGACGATCCTCTTTATGAGCATTTATAGCATCCGCAATGTGTTGCGCAGCCCATTCACTCATCATTTCGTAATTTTCTTTGATAATCAATTTCATATTTACTTTCTCCCATCAGTCTATAAATTTTAAGCTGCATACTTGGTATACAACCTATTTGACGCCTGCATTATAGCACCTGATACAACAAATGTCAACCAAGAAAAGTTTACAAATTTAAAATTTTTTTCATTCCCTTTTGTCCCTCTTACTCTGTTACCATTAACTTTTATTTATTGATTAAATGATTATATATTTTTTGGCATATATCTTTATCAACATTAAGCTCAAACTTTTTTATTATTCATTAAACATATTAACATTTAGTGTCAAGCACAGTAAAAAGCGGTTGACTTCTGCCAACCGCCAATGCTCTTGATTTTACTTATCCATACAGATAGTCATACTCACTGTATTATTTTTAAAGGTTATATTTAACCTCGGGCAAGCCCGCGACGCTTGTGAGTAACGATAAAATGCCCGATAAAACTGCTGTGCTTATAACAGCTACCCAATCAACCTGACTCAAAACAGCCGATGTTCCAATGGCGGCTACTGCGGTTTGTGCCATTGTTTTTGCCGCTCTCACCAAGGCGGCCTTTATCCATTTTTTAAATGTCTTTTTACCCATTTTTTAAACCTCATTTCAGCAGCTCGTTTACCTTACTTTGTATAACCGAATAGTTATATCCCGCCGCGGTCAGCTTTTCCTTCCTTTCAGCACCGTTACCCCACTTACCAGCCATTACCTCACGTGCTATTTCCTCAGTGCTCTTTTCCTGCGCTTTAAGACGTGCCAGATATCCGTCATCATACACACCAAGCTTATTAGGTATTCCGCTGATAGTACAAATATCTCTTATTTGCTGTTTCGAGCCGTTTCCTCTTGCGCAGTAGTGACAGTGCGAACCGAAGGAATAGCCTGTATTACCCTCGATACCTATTACATCTCCGATTTTTACAGCCTGTCCCTTTTTTACAAGCACCTTTGACAAATGCCCGTAATAGTATTTATCAACACTGTTATTTTTCTTAATTCGAACATAAAGCCCGAAGCCTTGCGTGTGGTTTAAGGCGTTTTCCCAACCAGCCTTTTCAACAATACCGTTTACAGTGCTATGTACCTCCTTGCTCTCTATGCCCACAAGGTCTAACCCGTCGTGTGCAGAGCCTTTAAACTGCTGTGACACTTTAAATTTTCCGTTATACGGACTGTTCATAATTAAATCTCTCCTTTGTAATTCCAAACGCAGTTTTTAGCATTATCATATACATTGCATTTGGTTTTAATTGCTACTTTGACGGCATTTTCAAATATAAAAAATGCCCCTTTTTGCGATTTTAAATTGTTTGGTGTTTTTCTTACTCTGTAAATTGTGATTTCCTGTTGCACTTTAAACCCTCACACACTGTAATATTCTTTTAGCTCCTTTAATGCTCGATTCCTAAGTCTGTTCACTGCTTGTCTGCTGATTTTGAATATCTGCGAAATTTCAAAATCGCTGAGACAGTATATGTATCTGCAAACAATAATGTCCCTTTGTCTAGGTGTTAAGAGTTCTAGAGCCTCGCAAATATCGAGATGCCTTTCCTGTGAATAATCACTGATTAAGTCATTCTCATAAGCCTCTCTTAAAACTGCATTTTCAGACGCATTTTTACGGCAAATGCTTATGTATTTGTTTTTTATCGACACCGAAATATATTTGCGCATATCCTCGCTCTTATCATCACTGAAGCGCTCAATATCTATTCGGTAAATCAATTCAATCAAAAACAAAGTAAGTTCACCTATTATATCCTCGTTTTTCTGTTTTCTGGCATAATAGTAAATACTTTTTTTGAATTCTTCAAAAATCACTTCGAATGCTGCCATATCCTGCATGCGAAAGCTTTCAACAAGCCCTTTTAGCACATAATTATACAAATTCAACCCTCCTTCCTGAATTAATCACGAAAGAAGCATTAAATTTGTAACCCCTCTAAAATTTTTTCTCCCTTTCGCACTACGAATTTTTACAGAATACTGTCACTTTTTGTAGAAAAACGGAGTAAGAAGTCGAAAAGCAAGAGCGAAAGCAAAAAAAACATAATTTTCTTTTATTTTTTACTATTATTGACATTTTAAAACATATATTGTATAATCAACATAAAAAAAGACAGCCTGCTATACGACAGCAGACCGTCAAATAAAGGTGACTTGGTATAAAAGCAACCTTTTCGTATATTAAAGCAAGATTATGAAAGGTTGTCAACAAAAATGGAGCAAGAGGTAAAAAATAGGGAGCAAAAGAAGGTTATACTCTCATACAGGAAAACAAGAATGAGAATTGCAGTGTGTGATAAGGAAATTAAATTTACTGAAAATACGAAAAGTATTATTTATCAATATGCCGAAACAAACCGTTTGGATATAGTGGTTGACTGCTATTCATACGGTGAAGCTTTGCTGTGCTCAAAAGTAAAGTATAATTTGATTTTCTTCGGTTATGAGCTGCTCGACAGTAAGGGCATTGAAATTGCAAAAGCATTAAGAACTTATAATAATTCTTCGCTGATTGTTTTTATAAGCAGTAATACTGATTTTATTTTTGAAACCTTTAAATTAAACACCTACCGATTTTTAGTGCCACCCTTTAAAGACAAAGAAATCTACTCTCTTTTGGACGATTTTTTTTACAAATTCGGCAATGATTATCCCCTTTGGATTAAGAACAACGAAGAAACTTTTTGCCTGAATTCACGAGATATTTATTATCTCGAAGCAGATAACAAGCATTGTATTGTTCATTTGCAAAACGAATCGTTACCATGTAATCGTACAATGGCAAAGGTTTCAACCGTTTTGCCGAAAAATCATTTTGTAAAAATAAACAGAGCATATATTGTCAACTTAAATCATATCATAAAATATAACAGCGATGCTGTCTTCCTGAAAAACGGGCAATCCGTGCATATAAGCCGCAACTATCTTAAAAATTTTAAGCAGGATTATAAATTTTTTCTTAATCCTCGCGAGCCGTAAAAACTTGCAATAATTTTTACGATTTTAGTATTGACAAATTACTTTTTTGTGGTATAATAATTCTTGCTTATTTGGAGCGTTAGCTCAGTTGGTTAGAGCAACCGGCTCATAACCGGTCGGTCCGGGGTTCGAGTCCCTGACGCTCCACCAAATAAGCATTATTTTATAATAAATACAACCTCAATCAGTTGTATTTAACTTATAAATGCGCATCAAGCGTCGTTAATACTCGCTTTCTGCGACAGGGACTTTCGGTTAAAAACATTCCACCGGAATGTTTTTAATTCCCGAAACTGACGCTCCACCAAATAAGCATTATTTTTATAATAAATGCATTTCAATATTATA
>CAYQFD010000121.1:0-4245 GCA_964416795.1 uncultured Ruminococcus sp.
GATAAGAATATTAAACTTGCAAATCTTGCTGACGGTAAGTACGTAGACAAGGATAAGCTTGACAAGAAAACTTCCGAGCTTAGCGAAGCTCAGAATACAATTACTAAGCTTAACGGTGAAATCGAAACCCTGAAATCGAACGGCGCAGATGTTGAAAAGCTAAAGCAGACTATTACCGATTATGAGGCTAAGGAACAAAAGCGCATAGCTGATGAAGCCGCTGCAAAAGAACTCGAAGCATTAAAAACCCGTTTTTCATCCCTTAGAGGTGAAAACAAGTTTTTAAACGAAGGTACTGAAAATTGGATGTTCGAAGAGTTTAAAAATGCTCTTTCACTTGAAGAAAACAAGGGTAAGAGTGATGCAGATATCTAATACATTATTATGTTGTTAAATTTCTAAGGTGATTTTTATAAATGAATATTAAAACGCAAAAATGGGGACATTGCCTTTATTCCCACTACATTAAAAGCCGAAATTAAAGGCACTGTCACCGTTTATATAAACTAATCAAAACTAAAATTAAAATTCACTTTTTCTTTTACTTCATCCCCGTATAACATAAAATCAAATTCACAGTTATCGGGAGAGTCAGCAAAAGCTTCAAGAGCTTTAAATTCATCTTTGGGGAGTAAACTGCATTTTCCGTCCAAAGAGTTTCTGGCACTTATAACCTCAAAGCCTTTTTGTTTATAAAACTCTATAAGACTCTTTTGGGCAGGTCTCAAAAATATGGGAGCCTTACTTTCTTTTTTCACGTTTTCAATAAGCTCTTGCATATAGCCTTTTCCCTGCTCACACACCTTTGTAGCCGCCGCAAAAAGATAATATGCATCTTTACTCTCACTGCCTATAACCAAATCACAAGGGAGTAAAAATAGCATAGAAACTATTTTTTCGTCTTTCTTCAAGACTTTACAGAATTTAAAGCAGTATTTAAAAAGAGCATCTGTAAATTCTTTATCCTCTATACCAAACGCCTCTTCATAAATTTTTCTGCATTCTTTTTCGGTGTCGCTTTTAGGAGTGCAATAATACTTTTTAAGCAAAACTTCGGGCTTGTAGGAAAGCTTTGCTTTTCTCACACCCTCAATTCCCATATCGTCCTCACGGTTGATATATTTATACTGCGACAACTCATTTTTAGCGAATTCACGGTTTATTACGGTGTAGCTTTCTGCAAATTCGGGCAATGACTTTTCAATATGAGTTACAAAAACCTCTGAATTGAGAGCTGTACCCAATGTAAAAGCCACTACAAAATCCTCAATATAAATCGCGCCGCCGATAACACCTAAGGCATCCATATTATTAAGGATAACCTCTATCCCCTCTTTTTCACAAAGCAAATGCTCATCGCTTCCTCGGTCTTTATACCACTTTTGAGCGCACAGCTTTACATCCTTAATATTTTCTTTGGTGATTTTTTCGTATCGCCAATTATATTTTTTAGAAAATGCGCTTATATGATTTCTTTTGCTGTGATATTTTTTACCGCTAAGCGTTGCCAAATCTTCCTGTAGATAGATATAGTCAAAATCATCGCGGCTTTCGTAGAAATTATAATTGTCATTTATAATATCGGGAATACCGTTATTTATTTCGTCTTCACATATCCAGAAAGTAGGTTTTTTGGGACTGCAATATTCAAAAATTTCCGCTAAAGCTTTTTTGGTATCATTACCAATAGGCAAGCGGAATAAAGGTTCCTTTCCCTCGCCCGATTTCAAAAAAAGGTTTCCATCACTTACCGCTAACATATTGCCATAGGCTTTTTGCCAAACCAGCAGATTAACAAACGGATTTTCGCAGGAAAAAAGCCTATTATTTTTTGTGAATTCATTGTATATTTCTATATCTTCTAACTCTATTTTTTTAAATTCAAGCATAATATTCCTTTAAAACGGCGAGATGCAAAAGCATCCCGCCAAAAAATCACTGTGTCGTTGATGATGTGCTCTCAGCAGAGGATGTACCATTCTCGTCAGAGGAGGTATTTTCCTCAGGCTCAGTACCGGGTTTGCCTAACAACTCACCTGTGTGAGAGGTGCAGGCAGATGGTGTATTGCTCTTTCTGTACCAGCCTACTGCTTTATCAGGACAAGCGTCTGTAGCCAGCATACCCGTTGCAGTACAATAGTATTTATTAACCGCATAGCTGCTGTCTGTAAATTCTTTAGCCTTGAGTCCTGAATGTATCTTTGACATCACATTGCCCCACATTTTAAGCGCAATTCCGCTGTGGGCAGAGGGGATTGCCTGCTGAACCTCATATCCGCACCAAACAGATGCCACATAATAAGGCGTACCGCCTACAAACCATAGGTCATTCTGGTTGTTAGAGGTACCCGTCTTTGCATAAATTTTAAGATGCGGTATATATGCCGCCGCAGCCTTACCTGTACCCTTATCGCCGTAAACAACATTCTGTAAAAGGTGATTCATAACAGTTGCGGTATCCTCACTTATCGCCATTTGAGGTGTGGTTTTTCTTTCAAGCACTGTTTTTCCTTGCTGGTCGGTAACCTTAGTATAAAGACTCGGCTCATAATATAAACCGCCGTTTCCAAATACTGCAAAAGCCGCCGCCGATTCAATAGTTGTAAGACCGCCGTTTGTACCGCCCATTCCGAGAGGTGATAGGTCCATATCAGCAGAGTTGAGGGTTGTGACACCTAACTTTTGAGTGACAAAATCAAAGGATACCTTTGGTGTCATTTTATTTACTAGATATACAGGGATAGTATTAACTGAACGCTCCAAAGCATACTTAACGCTTATATTGCCCCAATAAGAGCTATACCAGTTAACAGGTGTCCAACCGTTGTAATTGGTTTTGGTGTCATTAACAAAGCTTGAATAGTGAATTAAATCCTGTTCAATAGCAGGCGCGTAGGCCGCAAGCGGCTTCATTGTAGAGCCTGGCTGACGAATAGCATCAGTTGCGGTATTAAAACCGCGGTTTGTTGTCTTCTCACCGATTCCGCCCACAAGCGCTTTTACGTTGCCGTAATAATCCATAACGGTGATACCGCCTGTCATAAGCTTACCGTCATTACCCTTGATAGCATAGGTTTTAGAATCTGAAAAAACGCTTTCGGCAGCATTCTGCATATCAACATCAAGTGTAGAATAAATTTTATAGCCACTGTTATAGAATAACTTGCTTGCGTGCGCTTCGTCATAACCGTATTTCTCAGCCAAATCTTTTGAAACCTGATCAATAAGTGCATCGACAAAATATGAATTGATATTGTTTTGGTTAAGAACCTTATCCTCTGCAACGATTTTAAGTTCTTCTTTAAGCGCCGCATCATATTCTTCTTTTGTGATATAACCTTGGTCATACATTTCAAAAAGAACGTTTTCTCGGCGTTCTTTATTGTTCTCGGGATAAGTATCAGGCGCGTAGTAGGTAGGACTTTTAGTAATCGATGCAAGGCAGGCACATTCGGCAATAGTTAAATCGCTTACACTCTTACCAAAGTAATAGTTTGCCGCAACCTCTACACCGTAGGTTCCGTGTCCCATAGGAATAGTATTAAGGTAACATTCCAGAATTGTATCTTTGGAATACTTACCCTCAAGATACCTTGCCCTCATAATCTCTCTTACTTTTCGGCTTGCCTTTTGTGAGCGGTCATCTGTAAGGTTTTTAACCAACTGCTGAGTTATGGTAGAGCCGCCCTGACGCGAAGAATAAATAGGAACAAATTCATTTACAAATGCGCCGAGTGTTCTTTTCCAGTCGATACCGTCATGCTCGGAAAAGCGCTTATCCTCAATAGCGATAAAAGCCTTGGCGAGCATCTGAGGTATTCCGTCATAATCCTCAGGAAGCTCCACATTGTCGGGGTTAAGATAATCCACCCAAATTCGATTGAATTCACCGTGCAAACGTCTGTATTCCTTATAATTGCCGCTACCGTCATCTACATAAATGGTTGTAGTAAAATTGAGTGAATTTTCAAGGTCTTCTTCCATTGTACCGTCAACCATTGTAAAGGCATAGAACATAAACGCGCCCACCACAATGCTGACCGTTATAAGTCCCACAAGAAATACTGTCAACAAAACCTTTAATACCTTTTGCTTTCCGTTTTTACGGTTTTTTATTTTTTTCTGGTTTTCTTCCTGTTTTTTTGCAGTTTTAGTGGAAAAATTATTTAAGTCGAAATCATCATTTCCGCTTTCAATCGTGTTTTGGGAATTATCATAGCTGAAAATATCTCTATCATCAAACTG
>CAYQFD010000122.1:0-4216 GCA_964416795.1 uncultured Ruminococcus sp.
GATTTTCTGATTTTTGTTGACGAATCGCACGTAACCTTACCTCAAGTGCGCGGTATGTACGGCGGTGACAGAGCGCGAAAGGAAAACCTCGTTCAATACGGCTTCCGTCTGCCCTCTGCGTTTGACAACCGTCCCCTTAATTTCGAAGAATTTTATTCGCACGTAAATCAGGCAGTTTTCGTATCTGCAACCCCAGGAGATTTCGAAAAAGACCACGCTTCACAGATTGTTGAACAGGTTATCCGTCCAACCGGACTTTTAGACCCTAAAATTTCGGTGCGGGCTACCGACGGTCAGATTGATGATTTGGTTTCCGAAATTAATATAAGAACTGCAAAAAAAGAGCGAGTACTAATCACTACACTCACAAAAAAAATGGCAGAGGACCTGACAGAATATCTTGAAAATCTTGATATAAAAGTCCGCTATATGCACTATGATATTGATACTATTGAGCGCATGGAAATAATCCGCGATTTAAGGCTTGGCGAATTTGATGTGCTTGTAGGAATCAACCTTTTGCGCGAGGGCTTGGATATCCCCGAAGTGTCACTTGTTGCTATACTTGATGCCGATAAAGAGGGCTTTCTTAGAAGCGAAACCTCACTTGTGCAAACAATAGGACGAGCTGCACGAAATGCCGAAGGTGAGGTTATTATGTATGCCGACAGTGTTACACCCTCTATGGAACGTGCAATTAATGAAACCGAGCGCAGACGCGCAATTCAACAGTGCTATAACCAAGAAAACGGCATAACACCGAAAACTATTATTAAGGATGTTCACGAAATACTTGAAATCGGAACTAAGGTTGACAAGGAAAAACCCGTTTCAAAGCTAAGCCGTGTTGAACGCGAAGCCGAAATCAAGCGCCTTACCTATGAAATGAAGCAAGCGGCAAAACTACTCGAATTTGAACACGCGGCAATCCTTCGCGATAAGATAGAAAAATTAAGAAAAAGATAAGCAAAACCCGACTTGAAATCAAGTCGGGTTTAATCTATTCTGTGGTTGAAGGCTCAGCTGATGTAGGCGGTACAGAAGCAACAGGTGCTTCGGACACTACAGGCGGTTCAGATTCAATAGGAGGTGTAGACGTTACAGGAGCTGTGGATGCAGTCTGTGATGATGTTGCGGGTGCGCTTTGGGTAGGCGCTGTAGAAGTCACCGGTGTACTTGCTGTAGAGGCGGTACTCGCAGTAGAAGAAGTACTTGACGAGGTAGTTTGCGAATAAACTATGTTATCAGGCTTGGTTCCGTTTTTATAATAGCCTAAGCCTTTCTTGTACACATCTTCACTATCCGTAAAATCCTTCTTTTCCAGTCCCTTGTGAACCTCTTTCATAATTTCGCGCCAAATAGTTGCCGCCGCAGAGGTACTGTGTATTTCCTGTTGCTTATCAAAGCCGTACCAAACAGAGCCTACATAATAAGGTGTTCCTGCCACCATCCATAAGTCCTTAGATTCACTTGAGGTACCTGTTTTAGCATAGGCTTTCATAGTATTATACCATCTGATACCGCTGCCCGTTCCCTCACTTCCGCTTACAACTCCCTGAAGCAGATGATTCATAATAGTAGCTGTAGCAGAGCTTATAACCTGCTTTCCTGTTTCATCGTAATCGATTACCGTTTCGCCGCCAACACGCTCTATTTTATAGTATGTAGTCGGCTCATGATAAACTCCGCCGTTACCGTAAATAGCATAAGCTGCCGCGGATTCGGTGGTTGTAACCCCGTAAACACATCCGCCAAGCGCTAAGGATGCTAAATTCTTATCCTCTTCCGTTAAATATTTGAAACCTAATTTTTTAGTGAGAAAATCGAAAGAAGCATCTATTCCAATTTCTTGAAGCAAACGAACAGGTACAGTATTAGCAGACTTTCTGATTGCATAGTCTAAGGTTATTGTATCTTTATAATATCCGTACCATTCGGCAGGACCGCTTTTACCGTCAGGGTAATAATTCTTAATAGGCTGGTCTAAAACCTTTGAAGAATAATGAACAAGGTCCTTTTCAATAGCCAAGGTATAAACACCGATAGGCTTCATTGTAGAGCCAGGCTGACGAGGAGAAGATGTTGCGCGGTTGAGTCCGCGGTTCACAAGCTTCTCGCCCGCACCGCCTACAATACCTACAATATGTCCCTCATAGTCCATAATAGTCATAGCCGACTGCACGTGAACAGTTTCACCGTTTAAGTTTTTACCCTTAAGATAAAAGTATTTGCCCGTATTGGTATAAACCTTTTCCATTGTTTGCTGTATTTCAGGGTTTACGGTTGAATAAATCTGATAACCGCCGTTATATAGCATTGTAGATGCCATTTGCTCAGAACAGTCATACTTTTGGGCAAAATCTTCAATAACCTGTTCTATTAAAGTATCAACGAAATAATCGTTAATTTCACCCTCAAGATTTTCTTCCTTTGTATTATCTAAGGTAATATCTGCATCATAAGCTGATAAGTAATCCTCGCCTGTAATAAAGCCCAATTCATACATCTTATCAAGAACTATATTCCTGCGGGTTTTATTGTTATCCATATTAGTAAGCGGATTGTATTTAGACGGATTTTGCGTAATCGCGGCAATGCATACGCTTTCTGCAAGCGTCAGCTCGCTGACATCCTTGTTGAAATAGTTGTTAGCTGCAACCTGAACACCGCAAATACCGTTGCCTAGAGCTATTGTATTAAGATAAGCTTCAAGAATTTCATCTTTTTCAAGTTGCTTTTCTATAAGCAAAGCCCTTATAATCTCACGAACCTTACGCAAGGCATTTCTGCCGTTATCCATAGTTATGTTTTTTATGAGCTGCTGTGTTATTGTAGAACCGCCGAACTGTGTATCATCAAACTCGAAGAAAAAGTTACCAATAGCACCGAGTGTTCGCCGCCAGTTTATACCGGAATGTGTCCTGAAGGTTTCGTCCTCAATGGCGATAAAGGCATTTTTTAGGTATTCAGGCATTTTATCCATACTAACCCAAATGCGATTTTCATCACCGTGCAGACGGCGATATTCCTGCCAGTTCCCCTCGGAATCCTTAGCATAGACAATAGTGGTCATATTCATTTCAAGATTTTTTATGTTATCTACTATGCTCAGTGAGGAAAAAAGGTCAAACCTTGTTCCCGATTCCTTATATGCAGGCACTAAGAACGTAATAGCAATAATGGTGCATATAAGAACATAGCATAACACTGTAAGCAATTTTTTAAATGTACTTTCCATTACCCTTAACCTTTCAAAGAATATTTTATGTGATTATACCACTTTTTAAATGCATTTTCAATCGTTTTATGATACTTAATAAAAAATTAAAGACCTGCTTTAAACAGGTCTTTAACACTTTAATTAAACTATTTCAGCAATGTCGAATAATTTCTTGGGTAACTCTTCCTTATCAGCAGATACTGTGAAAAGGAATTCAACATCTTCAATCTTAGCAAGTCTTTCTAAGAAGGCTACAAGCTCACCGTAATCACGTGTGCCGATGCGAAGTGTAGCATCACCGAAAATATGTGTAACATCGTGGTTACCAGACTTTATACCTGCAAGCATACCGAAGTATTCGCCGTAACCAGAAATCCCAAAAGCGTCTGCGTCGATAAGACGTGCTTTATGTGTAACAGAAAAGGTTAATGTGTCGCCTTTCTCTATACAAACAACATTTCCAAGACTCTTAGTTGCTGCATCATTTACTAAATCAACTAATTTTTTTGTCTTGCCTGAACCTTTCTTTCCGATAATGAGTTTAATCATTAAAATCATCTCCTTTTATATTTCACTGCCCTTAGACAGTAGTTTCATTATTTACCGAGTCTTGCCTCAAGCTCAGCCTTTTGAGCTTCATAACCCGGCTTGCCGAGAAGCGCAAACATATTCTTTTTATAGCTTTCAACACCAGGTTGGTCAAACGGATTTACACCGAGCATATAACCCGAGATAGCACAAGCCTTTTCAAAGAAATAAACTAGCTCTCCTAAGTTTTCTTCATCGGGCTTATCAATATTAATTACAAGGTTGGGTACGCCGCCGTCAGTATGAGCTAAAACTGTACCCTCAAAAGCCTTTTCATTAACAAATGACATTGTTTTGCCTGCTAAGAAGTTAAGACCGTCACCGTCGTTATCCTCTTTTTCGATAACAACATCCTTGTCGCTCTCCCCGAAGGTAACCACTGTTTCAAACATTAAACGAGCGCCATCC
>CAYQFD010000123.1:0-4163 GCA_964416795.1 uncultured Ruminococcus sp.
AATTCTTATGACGCAGCAGAGAAGTACGGCATGAAGGGTGACCTCGTTGCAGGCGCTAACATTGCAGGCTTTATCAAGGTTGCAGACGCTATGATTGCAGAAGGTATTGCATATTAATAGCTTTTAATTAATCGCGGCAGAGGTCTTGAATTATAGTGACCTCTGCTTTTCTGTTTTTTAAGTTATAAAAATTAGAAAAAATGGATTATTTCTTTACCTCTTTTAACGGCATAATCGAGGGCGATTTTGGTGCCGCTTTTGCATTTGTCACTGACAATATTATTATCGTAATAAATTATGCAAATTTGGCTGTTATTTATCATTTCATAGTTTCGCTCTATATAAGCAGTTTTACCTGAACCCCTTATTTTTTTGGGGTAGTAAGTGTCCTCATAGCTTTCTAAAAGGTAGTTTTTGTATTGTTCGTTTATATAAGGATATTCCGCCCGCACGTAGACTCGTTTTATGTGCGGGTATTTTTCTTTGATTTTTGTTACAAGCTCAAGACACAAGCTGTTAAATCTGCTCTTGCTCCCGAAAAGAAATGTATCAACGTTTCTCTCTACAATAAGTTTTTCAATAGTATCGCAAAGTTGGGATTTTAATTGCTCAGTTTCAAAAATAGCTCTATGCCCAATAAAGCAACAAGTATTCGTTTTCATATTAACCCTCTTTTTAAAGTGAATGATTTTTCATTTATTATATACTATTTTTTACTTAAAGTAAATGTTTATTGAATTTTATTCAATTATAATTAACTGCATTTATTGGTAGAATATTAATAGTCAAAGGAGGCGACAAAATGAACACCGAATTTCCTGAACGTTATATCACATTAGGATTGAAAATTGCTTATTATAGAAAGAAAGCAGGATATACACAAGAAGCTTTCGCTGAAATGATTGACAAAAGCGTGAATTTTTTAGGTCAAGTTGAAGGTACCGGCACTGTTCGTGGCGTTTCATTGGAAACCCTATTTAAAATCGCACAGGTGTTAAAAATATCGCCTTCTAAATTATTAGAAGAAGATTAAGTTGAATTTATAGTTATTAAAAGTGTTTCAATTAGAAGTTAAGAAGCAATGTTAAATATTTTTGAAAAATGCTTGACATTCGCGCTTTAAAGTGGTAAACTATTTACAGATTTTTTTGAAAGGGTGAACAGAATGTTCGGTAAATTTAAATTTTACTTTTATTACTTTACCAATGCGGACTGTCTGTGCACCTGTGAAAAATAAAGATTTTCTTTGTTTTCATAATTTTAACAGATAGCCTGCTTTTCGTTGTGTTTTTTAAACGAAGTGCAGGCTTATATTTTTTTGTGAGGTACTTAAAATGATTAATGAAAAGATGATGGGACTTGGAAAAAAGCGTTCGGTAATTCGCGAGATTTTTGAATACGGTAATAAAAGGCGCGCAGAAATAGGCGCAGAAAATGTATTTGATTTCAGTCTTGGAAATCCTAGTATACCTGCACCTAGGCAAGTAAATGAGGTTATGGTAAAGTTACTTACAGAAACTAACCCAGTAGCATTGCACGGCTACACCTCGGCACAGGGCGCACCCTCAGTCAGAAAGGCTATAGCCGATAATATTAATGAGCGTTTTAGTATAGGTGCTACACCTGATTTGCTTTATATGACCTGCGGTGCAGCGGCTTCGCTTACAATATCTCTTACCGCTATTTGCAACGAGGGTGACGAGGTTATAGTTTTAGCACCGTTTTTTCCCGAATACAGAGTGTTTGCTGAAAAAGCAGGCGCTGCTGTGAGAATTGTTAAATGCCGAGAGGGCGATTTACAGATTGATTTTGACGCTTTAAGCAGGGCGATAAATGAAAAGACCAAAGCGATTATTGTTAATTCACCTAACAACCCGAGCGGTGTTGTTTTAAGTGAAGAAACAATTAAGGCTTTGGCAGAGCTTATGTCCGCCAAGGAAAAGGAATACGGCAAAAATATTTACATAATTGCTGACGAGCCTTACAGAGAATTGGTTTACGGTGATATAGAGGTACCGTATATACCCAAATATTACGACAATACTTTGGTTTGCTATTCTTACAGTAAATCTTTGTCACTACCTGGTGAGAGAATAGGCTATATATTTGTTTCTCCTAAGGTTAAAAATACAAGCGATATTTACGCCGCTGTTTGCGGTGCGGGCAGAGCATTAGGCTTTGTTTGTGCTCCAAGTATGTTGCAGTTTGCAGTAGCAGAAGTGCAAGGAATGACATCTGATATATCTGTTTACGAAAAGAACAGAAATTTGCTTTACAATGCTTTAACCGAATACGGTTTTGATGTTGTAAAGCCTGACGGTGCGTTTTATCTGTTTATGAAATCACCCGAAAGCGATGCTAATGCATTTTGTGAAAAAGCGAAAAAGTATGAAATTCTAATAGTCCCAGGTGACGATTTCGGTTACGAGGGATATGTAAGAATAAGCTATTGTGTGAGCACCGAAATGATTGAAAAATCACTTTCATCATTCAAAAAATTAAGCGAAGAATACAGGTGAGGAAAATGACAGACCTTGAAAAAGCGAGGCTTACTATAAACGAAGTTGACAAAGAAATGGCGGAACTTTTCGAAAAGAGAATGGAAGCCGCAAAAACAGTTGCCGAGTACAAAAAAATTCACGGTTTGCAGATTACTGATTTAGCAAGAGAGCAAGAGGTTATAAAACGCAACAGCGCCTACATTAAAAATGATGACCTGAAATCATATTACATTAACTTTTTGCAGAGTAATATGGATATTTCCAAAAGCTACCAACACAGAATTTTAGAGGGTATGAAGGTAGCTTTCAGCGGTGTTGAGGGCGCGTTTGCATCTATTGCCGCAAATAAAGTTTTTCCTGATGCTTTAACAGTTGCATACCCAGATTTTAAGTCGGCTTATAATTCAGTGGTAGAGGGTGCCAGCGACTGTGTGATACTACCGATTGAAAACAGCTTCAACGGCGATGTGGGACAGGTTATGGATTTGAGCTTTTTCGGTCCGCTTTACATAAACGGAATTTATGATATCGCGATTGTGCAGAATCTTGTGGGCAATAAAAACGCCACCTTGGATTCTGTAAAAACCGTAATCAGTCATTCTCAGGCATTAGGACAGTGCGCGGCATTTATTAAGTCTAAAGGCTATGAAACAAAAGAAGCCGTAAACACTGCGGTTGCCGCAAAAGATGTGGCAGAATCGGGAAGAACCGATATTGCCGCAATAGCCAGTGATTCTGCTGCTGAAAAATACGGACTAAAAGTGCTTGAATCTCACATTAATGACAGTAACAACAACACAACAAGGTTTGCGGTTTTTTCGCGCAGTGCAAAAACTGTATCAAAGGACGATAATCATTTTATAATGATGTTCACAGTCACTAACGAGGCAGGCTCGCTTGGAAAGGCAATTTCTATTATAGGTGACAACGGTTTTAACCTGAAAGCGCTTAAAAGCCGACCCACAAAGGAGCTCGTTTGGAGCTATTATTTCTATGCCGAGGGTGAGGGCAATATCAATTCTGAGAGCGGAAAGAAAATGCTTTCACAGTTAAAAGAAAAGTGCAGTGAAATTAAGGTGCTCGGCAGCTTTGAAAAAGAAATATTTTTATAGAGTGAAGAAAAATGATAATACCAATTAAAACAACAACCGATAAATATAACATTTATTTGGAAAGAGGCGCGCTGTCTAAAGCAGGGGAGTATCTCAATCTTAACCGAAAGGTGCTTATAGTTACTGACAGCGGTGTACCTCAGGTTTATTCAAAAACTGTGGCAATGCAGTGCAAAACGCCGTTTATTGTAACCATTCCAATGGGAGAGGCTTCAAAATGCTTTGATAGCTATAAATTACTTCTGTCAAAAATGGTGGAATTTGGGTTTACCCGTACCGACTGTGTTGTAGCAGTCGGCGGCGGTGTTATAGGTGACCTTTCGGGTTTTGTTGCAGCATCATTTATGCGCGGAGTGGATTTTTATAATATCCCTACAACCGTATTATCACAGGTGGACTCTTCTATTGGCGGAAAGGTAGCCATTGATTTTGAGGGACTAAAAAATATTGTAGGTGCGTTTTATCCGCCAAAAGCGGTAATAATTGATGCCGAAACTCTTAAAACCTTGCCCGAAAGGCAAATTTCAAACGGACTTTGCGAAGCGGTTAA
>CAYQFD010000124.1:0-1122 GCA_964416795.1 uncultured Ruminococcus sp.
TGACATAATTTTAACATTGTTTTCGGCAAAGGTTAAGTTTTTGCAGTTTTCGAGCATACCCCTCATAACCTTTGCGGCAGTCGGAGCCCAGCTTCCGTTTTCTATCATCGCTACAGTGCGGTTAGAGAAATTACGCTCAGTAAGGTGGTTTATAAATTCGCGCATAAAGGGAAAAATTTCGCCGTTATAGGTGGTGGTTGCAAGAACTGTCTTGCTGTATCTGAAAGCATCCTCCACCACTTCTGCCATATCAGAACGGGCAAGGTCGTTTACAACAACCTTTTTGCAACCGTTTTCCTGTAATTTTTGGGCAAGCAGCATAACGGCTTTTTTAGTATTTCCATAAACCGAGGTGTAGGCTATCATAACACCCTCTTCTTCAGGGGTATAGCTTGACCAAGTATTATAAAGGTTAATATAGTAACCAAGATTTTCGCTAAGCACAGGACCGTGAAGCGGGCAGATAATTTCGATATCAAGTGCGGCTGCTTTTTTTAGCAAATTCTGCACCTGAGCACCGTATTTGCCGACAATACCTATATAATAACGCCTTGCTTCACACGCCCAATCCTCTTCTGTATCAAAGGCACCGAATTTTCCAAAGCCGTCAGCCGAGAAAAGCACCTTATCGGTACTGTCATAAGTAACAATTACTTCCGGCCAGTGCACCATAGGAGCGGTGACAAAGGTAAGGTTATGCTTTCCAAGCGAGAGTGTACTGTTTTCGCCCACAACTATTTGCCTGTCCGCAAAATCTGTGCCGAAGAAGTTTTTCATCATAACAAAGCTCTGCTTAGATGAAACTATTTTTGTATTGGGGTATTTCTCCGCAAAGGAATGGATGTTTGCAGAATGGTCAGGCTCCATATGCTGAACTATAAGATAGTCAGGCTTTCTGCCCTCTAACACAGTTTCTATATTCGACAGCCACTCATCCTTAAAGTTTGCATCAACCGAATCCATAATAGCGATTTTTTGATCAATTATCGCATAGGAGTTATAAGCCATTCCGTTAGGGACAATATATTGACCCTCAAACAAATCAATTTTTCGGTCGTTAACGCCGATGTATTTAATATCCTGAGTAATATTCATTTGCAAAACCTCTGTATTTAAAATTAT
>CAYQFD010000124.1:1222-4027 GCA_964416795.1 uncultured Ruminococcus sp.
GTTTGGTGTATTTAAATAGAGGATTTGAAATGTTATTTTTTGTTGTCAGAACAGCAACAATTCTTAGTTCCGCAGGTTTTACTTTGCGGACAGCCGATACATTTCTGACCGCTTTTCTTAGCCTTATATACGTAAACTGCGGCAAGACCGAGAATTATTACAACTATTGCAATAATGATGAAATTCTCCATAAACAGTCACCCTTTAATTCTTCACGGTTTCTTTTTTCTTGCCGTTTAAGGCATATTCTTCTTTAACCTTTTTGTCTGCCCTTAAGCAAAGGTAAACTACAATACCAACCATAACAGCTACAGCAATAAGACCTGGGAAGAAGCCCGCGCCCAATTTACCTGTAGTAATGAGTGTACCTATCTGATATACAAGATAAGCCACAGTGAAGCCTGTGCCAAACTGAAGTGCAATACCGCTCCAGAGCCATTTCGAACTCTTCATTTCGCTGTTCATAGCGCCTATAGCCGCAAAGCAAGGCGGAGTAAAGAGATTAAACATAAGGAATGCTAAAGCCGCAACCGAGGTAATACCAAAGGTTCCTGCAACGCTGGCACCTGCACCCTCTACCATTTCGAGAGCATCTGTATCAATAAGGTTTGATATACCGTAGCAAACTGCCAATGTACCTACAACATTTTCCTTAGCAATAAAGCCTGTAACGGCAGCTGCTGCCATCTGCCAAGCCTTGATTCCGATAATTGGAACTAGGATATAAGCGATAGGGCCTGCAATAGAAGCTAATATTGAAGTGCTTTCTGCACCCTCTTCGACAAGCTTTAAGTTCCAGTTAAATGACTGCATAATGAAAACTACGGCATTGCAGAGCAAAATAATTGTACCTGCTTTTACTATGTAAGCCCAACCGCGACTGCACATTGATTTAAACGCACGCCAAAGTGACGGCACCTTATATTCGGGAAGCTCCATAATAAAGAATGATTTTCTGTATTTATGACCTGTAATTTTATTAATAAGAAGTGCACCGATGAGTATAATTAAAATGCCCACAAAATACATAAGTGTTCCAACCCAAGAAGCCTCAGGGAAGAATGCGCCCGCAAACAAGCCGATAACGGGAAGCTTTGCACCGCAGGGCATAAACGGAGTGAGCATTGCAGTTGCTCTGCGCTCACGCTCATTACGGATTGTGCGGCAAGCCATAACGCCAGGTATTGCACAGCCTGTGCCGATAACGAAAGGAATTACCGATTTGCCCGAAAGACCTACCTTTTTGAAGATTGGGTCAAGCACAATAGTCGCACGTGCCATATAACCGCAGTCTTCAAGAAGCGCGATAAGGAAGTACATCACCATAACAAGCGGTAAGAAGCCTACAACCGCACTTACACCGCCGATAATACCTTCTGTGAGGAGTGCTACCAAAAAGTCATTTCCGCCCGCAAGTAAGCCTGCAACCCATTCCTTAAACATATCTATAAGGGTTACAAGACCGGGGATAACCGTACCGTTCTGAAATTCGTAGCCCTCCGCAATCCAGGCACCGAGCCATGACTGTGAAATCTGGAACACAAGAAACATTACAACCGCAAAAATCGGAATACCGAGCCACTTATTTGTGAGAACAGCATCTATTTTATCCTGAAAGTTTTTCTCATTTGTATAAACCTTTCTGGTTTCAACAGCTTTAACAATCTCGTTTACAAACTGGAAGCGCTTTCTGTCTGCCGCAATAACCTCGTTTTTGTCAGAAAGATCTATATCGTCCTGAACATATGGAGCGATTTGTCCTTTGCCATATTGCGCCACCGCTGTTGCAACAACCTCTTTCAAGCCGTCGGCAGATGTGGAAACAGTGTCAACAACAGGGCAACCCAATTTTTCTGAAAGGGCGGCTGAGTCGATTTTTGTTTCCTTTTTCTTGTTGATGTCAGCCTTGTTAAGCGCCACAACAACAGGAATTCCAAGCTCTAAAAGCTGAGTTGTGAAAAACAGGCTACGGCTTAAATTGGTAGCATCAACAATGTTTATAATAGCATCGGGATTTTCATTTTTCACATAGGAACTCGTGATGCTTTCTTCGGAAGTGAAGGGTGACATTGAGTAAGCACCCGGAAGGTCAACCGCGAGCAATTCTTCGCCATCGTAATAGCTTTTTTTAATAGGATGCTCTTTCTTCTCTACCGTAACACCTGCCCAGTTACCGACCTTTTCGTTGCGGCCTGTAAGCGCGTTGTACATTGTGGTTTTACCACTGTTGGGATTACCTGCTAAAGCAATTCTCATAAAATCTCCTCCGTTTTTGAGTTAGTCATTGCTAACCCGATTTTAAAAAGTAATCAGCAGATTTTTCTGCTGAAAATTTATACTTGAACCTGACACACTAAATTATAATGGCTTCTGCTAATTGTGTGTCTATAGTATATCTGCCGTCCTTAATAGAAACTATTATGCCGCCCTTAATGTGTGAGATTACAGTAATAGGCTCGCCGCTATAGCAGCCCAAAGAAAACAAAAACGCATCGAGCTCTTCATCGTCAGTCTCGATTTCACTTATTATGTATTCTTTTCCTTCTTCTGCATTAGTTAAGTTCATAACTTTATCTCCCGATTAGACAGTGCTAACTATGACACAAAAATAATGATTAGCCGTCGCTAACTACGAAATATATTACCACTGTTTCTAAAATTTGTCAATACTTTTTTCGGAAAAATTTTTTATTTTTTCGCGAGCGTGTTTTCCTTGACTTTATATATGTAATATGTTAGTATATATTAGATAAGCAAACACGAATAATCCGAACTTGATTTTAGAGGTGAGATTTTCGTCTTTGC
>CAYQFD010000125.1:0-3953 GCA_964416795.1 uncultured Ruminococcus sp.
TCTTTTAATATTTATCTTTGTACTCTGCCGCTGCCGTCGCCGCCTGCAAGCTTTTCAACCTCTGCAACAGATACTCTGTTGTAGTCGCCCTCAACCGAGTGCTTAAGAGCAGATGCCGCAACTGCAAATTCGATTGCTTCCTGTGAGGTTTTGCCGCTTAACAACGAATAGATAAGTCCGCCGCCGAAGCTGTCGCCGCCGCCTACTCTATCTACAATGTGCAGATGATAGGATTTTGAGAAGCAGTAATCCTTGCCGTCATAAAGCATACCTGCCCAGTCGTTATCGCTTGCGGAAATAGAGGTTCTCAGCGTGATAGCAACCTTTTCAAAGCCGAATTTATCAGCAAGCTGTTTTGCAACGGATTTATAACCCTCGTGGTTAAGCTTGCCGCCGTAGATATCTGTGCCCTCTGCTTCAATACCGAAAACGTCCTTTGCGTCCTCCTCGTTTGAAATGCAAACGTCAACATATTTGCAAAGCTCGGTCATAGCCTTGTTTGCCTGTTCTCTTGTCCAAAGCTTGCCGCGATAGTTTAAGTCGCAAGAGATTTTAACTCCCTTTTCCTTAGCCTTGATACAAGCTGTCTTACAGATTTCAACTAAGTTTTCGCCGAGAGCGGGGGTAATACCTGTAAAGTGGAACCAGTCTGCACCGTCAAAAATGCTGTCCCAATCGAAATCGTTAACATCTGCCTGCTGAATTGCAGAATATTTGCGGTCGTAAATACAAACAGAGCCACGCTGTGAAGCGCCTTTTTCGAGATAGTAAATACCAACTCTTTCGCCGCCGCGAACGACTTTTGAAGTGTCAACACCGAAGTATCTGAGAGAATCAACTGCTGCCTGACCAATTGCGTGCTTAGGCAACTTTGTTACATAAACACTTTCCATTCCGTAGTTAGCGAGAGAAACTGCAACGTTTGCCTCACCGCCGCCGAAGGTAGCCTGCATCTGATCATTCTGGAAGAAACGGTAATAACCGTTGGGTGCCAGTCTTAACATTAATTCGCCGAAAGTAACTATTTTAGCCATTTTTAACCCTCCATTTTTTCGAGCGCTTCTTTTACGAAGAAGCTGCCGCCGATAGCCTCGATTTTATCGAATGCCAAAAATTCGTCTATATTACTGCGGTCAACACCGCCTGTGGGGATAAATTTAACCTGCGGGAACGGAGCAGAAAGTGCTTTTAATGCTTTTAGTCCGCCGTAAACATTAGCAGGGAAGAACTTAACGGTTGTAATACCAAGCTCCAAAGCCTGCATAATCTCGGTAGGTGTTACACAGCCGGGGTAATAAGGAATGTTCTTCTCTTTACACAATTTTGCAACATCTACAGAAAGACCTGGGGAAACGATAAACTGTGCGCCTGCACTTAAAGCATCCTCACACTGCTTTGCATTGATAACAGTACCTGCGCCGATGGACATATCAGGATAATTCTTGCAAGCATACTCGATAGCTTCCTTAGCACAAGCGGTGCGGAAGGTGATTTCTGCACAGTTGATGCCGACATTTTTAAGCGCGGTTAAAATTTTATCGGTTTCGCCGAGCTCTTTAATAACCACAACGGGAACAAATTTTTCCATAATTATTTCTCCAATCCAAAATATTTATTAGCATTGTTAAAGCAAATCCCCTTAACAATTTCTTCAAGTGATTTAAGGTCAAGCGGATATTCGCCGTTTTCTACCCATTCGCCCAGAAGCTCGCAAAGAATTCTGCGGAAGTATTCGTGGCGGGTATAAGAAAGGAAGCTTCTTGAGTCGGTAAGCATACCGATAAAGTTACCCAAAAGACTAAGGTTTGCAAGGCTTATCATATGCTCGCGCATACCTGTTTTATGGTCATTAAACCACCAAGCGCTGCCGTGCTGAATTTTACCCTTAGCCTCTGTGCCCTGAAATGCGCCCAAGATAGTGTCAATAGTCGCATTGTCATTAGGATTAAGCGAGTAGATAATTGTTTTAGGCAGACTGTTTTCTGTTTCAAGACTGTTTAAGAATTCAGCTAATGCTACTGTGCAGTCGTTAGGACAAATTACGTCATATCCTGTGTCAGCACCCAGCTTTTCAAACATCTTTGTGTTGGGATTTCTAAGGCAGTTATAATGAAGCTGCATTGCCCAACCGCGACGGTGGTATTCCTTAGCACAGAAAGAAACAAGGTCGGTTTTGAAAGCCTCAACCTCAGCAACAGTCAGAGCTTCGCCGTTTAATGCTTTTTTCATAATCTCGGCGGTTTCTTCTGCTGAGAGAGGATTGTATACTATGTAATCAAGTCCATGGTCACTGGCTTTACATCCGCAGGTGTCAAAATGGTCCATTCTAAGACTTAAAGCCTTTTTGATATCCTCAGGGGTGTTAATTTCTACACCTGAAACCTCTGCTAATTGTGAGAGGTACTCTTTCCAGCCGTTTTTATCGATGTTTATTGCCTTGTCAGGTCTGAAGGTGGGGGCAACAACAGTTTTGAAGGTCTTGTCTTCCATTAGCTTTTTGTGCCATTCGAGAGAATCTATCGGGTCATCGGTTGTGCCGATAAACGCAACATTGCTCTGCTCGATAATTCCGCGCACGCTCATATTCTTTTCACTTAATTTTTTCTTTGCTAACTGCCATACCTCTTCAGCGGTATCACCGTTCAAAATTCCGTTATAGCCAAAATAGGTTTTAAGCTCTAAGTGGCACCAATGGTACATCGGGTTTCCAATAGCCTTAGGCAGACTTTCGGCGAATTTCTGGAATTTTTCGCGCTGGGGTGCATCGCCTGTTATATAATACTCGTCAACACCGTTTGAACGCATAACACGCCATTTGTAATGGTCGCCCGAAAGCCATACTTCAAACAGGTTTTCGAATTTTTTATCCTCACATATTTCACGAGGTTGAATGTGGCAATGATAGTCGATAATCGGCATATCCTTCGCAAAGCTGTGATAAAGCTTTTGCGCAGTTTCAGTGGTGAGTAAAAAATTCTTATCTAAAAATTTTTTCATTTTAACCGCTCCTTTCAATTCAAGAAGATTATAGCATATATTTTTTGCAAGGATAATTGCATAAATTGTTTGACTTATTGCAAAACTTGCTGTAAAATTCAGTTGAGGTGATATTTTTGAAAGAAAAAGCACAAAGATTCGACCCAAGACAAAAAATGAATGATGAAAAGTATGAAATTTTTCACTATCTTGATATAAAAACAATGCACATGGAAGCGCATTATCACGATTTTTATGAGGTGTTTTGTTTTATTGACGGTGAGGTCGATTATTGGATAGAAGGAAGCACCTATCACCTGAAGCCCGGGGACATTTTGCTTATAAACCCTACCGAGCTCCACAAGCCCATACCGCGAAGTGAAACTGAGAATTACGAAAGAATTGTTTTATGGCTTAATAAAAATTATCTGTCTAAGATAGATAACGCCTTATTTGAATCCTGTTTTGATACTACACGTACCACCTATAAAAAAATAATGCACCCAACAAAATTGCAAAAAAGTGAGATTTTATCCCTTTTTAATTCGCTTATTAAGGAATATAATTCCGAGGAGTTTGCAAGCGAGGCTTGTGCTTACGGAATACTTTTGCAGATAATGACCGTTTTAAACCGAATATCTTTAGGCACAGGCTCGCATAAAAGCGACAAATTCGGTACTCCCACGCTTATTACAGAGGTGCTTTCATATATCGGAGAGCATTATAACGAGGATTTATCGCTTGAGGGTTTAGCTCGTAACTTTTTTGTGAGCAAATACCATTTATCGCACGAATTCAGCAAAGCGGTAGGTACAAGTGTTCACAGATATATAATTCTTAAAAGGCTTAATATTGCGCACGATATGCTGTGTGATGGTATTTCACCCGGACAGGTCAGCACTCTTTGCGGTTTCGGAGATTATACAAACTTTTTCAGGGCATTTAAGGCAGAATACGGAATAAGTCCGCGCGAATGT
>CAYQFD010000126.1:0-3859 GCA_964416795.1 uncultured Ruminococcus sp.
CCCACACCATTTTTTATTACACCGTAGGGAATGCATTTATGCATTCCGCAATTTAATTAATGCAAAACAAAAATGCGGCTTTTACAGCCGCATTAATTAAAATATAGTTTGTCTAACGTTTGAATCAGGAGTGTTAAGCTCCTGATTTTTTTACATTTCAAGATATTTTAATAAGTATGGAATCTGAGTTTCAAAATTAACGCCGAAACGTGCATCTGTTTTATCCTTAATAGTTTGCTTAATACAAAGCGAAACATAATTAACCGCTATTTGTGCCGAGGATTTAAGACTTCTGCCGTTTAAAATCGCACCCGTCAGCACACTTGCAAAAATATCACCTGTGCTGTGATAGGATTTCGGCTGTTTATCGGTAAAAACATAAGAAATTTCGCCGTCTTCGAAAATTACGGCACCGATTTTTTTATCCTCAAACGAAATGCCCGTAAGCACTATTTTAGCCTGAGTTAAATCATAAAGCTTTTTTAAGATTTCCTCAATATATTCCTTATTATATCCGCTTTCCATATATGGCACGCCTGAAAGCATACACGCCTCTGTGAGATTCGGTGTTATAATATGTGCTTTTTGGCAAAGACGAAGCATATAACTCGGAAAGCTACGCTCAAAACCGCTATATAGCTTACCGTTATCTCCCATCACAGTATCAACCACAACAAGCGTTTTCTTACTTCTTATATGTTCTATTGCAGAAATAACACTGTTAACCTGAGCAGGTGAGCAAAGATAACCCGTATAAATAGCATCAAAGCTTAGTCCCTCCGTTTTCCAGTGCTTCGCGATAGGTTCAATATCTTGAGTCAAATCGTGAAAGGTATTACCCTTAAAACCGCCCGTGTGGGTTGATAAAACCGCCGTCGGAATAACTGAGGTTTTAATGCCGACCGCCGAAAGAATAGGCAACGCAACTGTTAATGAGCATCTGCCGAAGCCCGAAATATCGTGTATTGCCGCAATACTCTTTTGACTCATTTTTTCACACCCACTTTTGAACAAATATCATTTAAAACACATTTTTCGCAAAATGCCGTCCTCGCGGTACAAATATCTCTTCCAAAAAGCACCGTTCTATGACAAAAATCGTTGGATTTTTGAGGCGGCAATAATTTGCGCATCTCATTTTCAACTGAAGGCGGATTTTTGGTATTTACAAAGCCCAACCTATTGCAAATTCTTATAAAATGCGTATCTGTAACAACGGCAGGCTTTTTATAAATATCACCGCAAACAAGATTTGCAGTTTTTCTGCCAACACCTGAAAGCGAGGTCAGTTCTTCAATGGTATCAGGAACACGTCCGTCAAAGTCAGACACTAATTTCTGAGCTATTAAAACTAAATCCTTAGCCTTTGTTTTATAAAGCCCACAGGTTTTAATAAGCTCTTCGACCTCTTTCATATCAGCCTTAGCCATTTTTTCGGGTGTTGGAAATTTTTTAAACAAACTTGGTGTTACAATATTAACCCTTTTATCCGTACACTGTGCAGACAGCCTTGTTGCGATAAGAAGCTGAAAAGCATCCTTATAATCAAGCGAGCAAATCGCATCCGGATAAAGTTTCTCCAGCCTTCTTACAGCCTCCTCCACCCGTTGCTTTTTACGCACCTGCAGCCTCTAATTTCAAATCGTTATTTTTAATAAGCTTAAGCTTTCTCATAGCTTCTGCAACACCTAAAGAAACTACAGCAGGCAAAACAAAGTGCATAAGCGCTATTTCAAGTAAGGTAACTACAGGTGTAAAGCCCGCTTCTATCATACTTTCATAAGCCATAAACTGACCAACAAGGCCTGCAGAGCCCATACCCGAGCCTACGGGGTTGCTAACCATTTTTAGAACCGCTGATGAAATAGGACCTAAGATGGCACTGGAAATTATAGAAGGCAACCAAATAAGCGGATTTCTAACAATATTGGGAACCTGTAGCATTGATGTACCAAGTCCCTGAGCTATAAGACCGCCAAACTTATTTTCTCTGTAGCTGATAACCGCAAAGCCCACCATATTACAGCAACAACCTACTGTTGCGGCACCCGCGGCTAAGCCTGTAATGCCCATTGATACACCGATAGCGGCAGAGGAAATCGGAAGTGTTAAGATGATACCCATAAGAACCGAAACCGCTATACCGCCTAAAATGGGGTGCTTTACAACATTAACATTAACAAGGTTTCCTAAAAATACCATTGCGGCAGAAATATAAGGTCCTACAAAATAGCCTGCGGCGGCGCCTATTACGATACAGCAAATAGGCGTTACAATGATATCAACCTTGGTCTTACCAGATACCAAACCGCCTATTTCTATTGCTACATAAGCCGCAATAAAGGCGCCTAACGGTTCACCCGGTTTACCAACTACAAATGCTTCATTAGCGATATTGGGGAATGCACCAATCATACCGCAAACAGCTGCAGCAACAGTGGTGAGCGGTGAAGACTTTAACTTACAGGCAACGCCGACACCTATACCCGCGCCTGTAAGTGTTTTTGCAATATTACCCATTGCATTAAGGTAACTGCCTATAGCATTTGCACCTACAAGACTTGCAATCTGGCAGAGAATTGTTCCAATAATAAGGGTTGAAAATAAACCGTATGCCATACCTGAAAGACCGTCAATGAAAAGACGGTTCAAATACTTCTTAACCATTTTACTTCCTCCAAAATATTTTCTTGTAAAAAATTATACTACTTTTTCAAAAAAATACAATAGTGTATATCACAGTTTTTACGGCAAATACTAAAAAAAATTTAAGTTTTGGGGGAATTTTCTTGAAAACAGTAGCATTTTTCGATACAAAATCTTATGACAAAGAGAGTTTTACTAAATTTGCAAGTGAGGATATTAATATCAGGTTTTTCGAAAACAAGCTCAATGCAGATACTGTGAGTATGGCGGCTTGCTGCGATGCAGTATGTGCATTTGTAAATGACAGTATTGACAAAAAGGTAATTGAGGCACTCGAAAAGTTCGGTGTAGGTCTTGTTGCAATGAGGTGTGCAGGCTATAACAATGTTGACCTTAAAGCCGCGCGCGGAAGAGTAAGAGTAGTCCGCGTTCCCGCCTACTCCCCTTATGCCGTAGCAGAGCACGCAATAGGTATGATACTGCTCTTAAACCGCAAGCTTCATAAAGCATATATCAGAACACGCGACCATAACTTTTCACTTGATGGACTTACAGGCTTCGACCTTAAGGACAAGACTGTAGGTATAATAGGAACAGGTAAAATAGGTAGATGCTTTGCTGATATCTGCAAGGGCTTCGGTATGAATATTTTAGGCTACGACCCTTACGAAAGTGAGGAATTTGCGGGGAAATATGTTTCCTTAGATGAACTGCTAAAACAAAGCGATATTATATCACTTCACTGTCCGCTCACAAAGGAAAATAAGCGTCTTATTAACGATGAAACCGTTAATAAAATGAAAAAGGGTGTATTTATTATCAACACCTCACGCGGTCAGCTTATAGATACACAAAGCATTATTAACGGACTTAAATCGGGTAAAGTAGGCGCTGCAGGACTAGATGTATACGAAGAAGAAACCGAGCTGTTTTTCGAAGACTATTCAGAAGAAGTAATCCACGATGATACTCTCTCAACACTTATCGCAATGCCTAATGTACTTGTAACCTCACACCAAGCATTTTTAACAAGAGAAGCGCTGTCTTCAATAGCACAAACAACCATCAAAAACATCGAGGATTTTTTTGATGGTAAAAAGCTCGAAAATGAAATAATTATTTAATTAACACTTGTAATCACATTTTTAAAATGCTATACTTTAAGCAAACACGAATAATCCGAACCTGCCTAAAATGGCATAATTTCGGCACT
>CAYQFD010000127.1:0-3830 GCA_964416795.1 uncultured Ruminococcus sp.
CCCCCGCAGAAACAACTGCGCTCATAGGCGAAATGAAGCCCTTAGTAAAGGATGCTGACTGCAAAGTGGTTCTTTGTGTGCCTTTTGTGGATATTGCCGCTGCTGTTGAGGCTGCAAAGGATTCCAATATTGAAATCGGCGCCGAAAACGTTCACTTTAAAGAGAGCGGCGCTTACACAGGTGAAGTTTCAGCACAGATGCTCACTGAATGCGGTGTTAAGTATGTTGTTATCGGGCACAGTGAGAGAAGACAGTACTTCGGCGAAACCGACCAGACTGTAAATCTTCGCACACTCGCCGCTGTAAACGCAGGTCTTACTGCTATCGTTTGTGTCGGTGAAACCTTAGAGCAGAGAGAGCTCGGTTACACCGAAACCTTACTTAAGTATCAGACCAAGATGGCTCTTACAAACGTAACAAAGGAACAGTTAAAGAACATTATCGTAGCTTATGAGCCTGTTTGGGCTATCGGCACAGGCGTTACTGCTACAGCCGAGCAGGCGGACGAGGGTAACGGTTATGTTCGTGAGGCTATTGCTGAGGTTTACGGTAAGGATGTTGCAGAGACTGTTACCATTCAGTACGGCGGTTCTATGAATGCTAAAAATGCTGACGAATTAGTTGCAAAGGTTAATGTTGACGGTGGACTCATAGGCGGTGCTTCCCTCAAAGCAGAAGACTTTGCAGTAATCGTGAAAGCAGCAAGCAAATAATAATTGTTTTGTCAAACAATTATTAGTGAAAAGTGAAGAGTGGGAATATCCCTCCACCAACATTCGTTGGTCCCCCTCCCTTTAGGCAAAGGAGGCAGTGTCGACGGTATATAATGTTCTGCAGAACAGAACAGCAAAATTATTCATCATTCATTTTTTTAGGAGAAAAAATATGAAAAAACCTATAGTTTTAACTATTATGGACGGCTTCGGCTTTAACAGCGAAAAAAACGGTAACGCTATTGAAACCGCAAAAACTCCAAGACTTGATAAAATTTTCAGCACCTGCCCTACAACACAGATCGGTGCTTCTGGTATGGACGTTGGTCTTCCTGAGGGACAAATGGGTAACAGCGAGGTAGGCCACACAAACATCGGTGCGGGCAGAATCGTTTATCAGGAGCTCACTCGAATCACAAAGTCTATTGCAGACGGTGACTTTTTTAGTAACACAGCTTTTTTAAACGCTGTCGAGAACTGCAAAAAAAATGACAGCGCACTTCATTTAATGGGACTTTTGTCTGATGGCGGTGTTCACAGTCATATTGAGCATCTTTATGCCCTTGTTGAGTTAGCAAAGAAAAACGGTCTTTCAAGGGTTTATATTCACGCGCTTCTTGACGGACGCGATGTTCCGCCCACTTCTGCGGCAGATTTTATAGATGCATTAAATGCAAAGCTTGAGGAAATCGGTTGCGGAAAGCTCGCCACTGTTATGGGCAGATTCTACGGTATGGACCGCGACAACCGTTGGGAAAGAGTCAGCAAGGCGTATGCCGCCTTAGTTTACGGCGAGGGTGTTCAGACTACCGATGCGGCGGACGCTGTGCGTACCTCATATACCCAAAAGGACGAAGAGGGCAAGTTTATTACTGACGAATTCGTTCTTCCTACAGTGGTTGAGGGTACAGAAAGAATAAAAACTAATGACAGTGTCATTTTCTTCAATTTCCGTCCTGACAGAGCAAGAGAAATCACACGCACCTTTGTTGACGATGATTTTGCAGGCTTTACACGTGTAGGCGGCAGACAAAAGGTTTATTACGTTTGCTTTACTCAGTATGATGCATCAATGCCTAATGTTGAGGTGGCTTTCAAGCCTCAGACACTTGATAATACTCTTGGCGAATTCCTAGCGAAAAAAGGTCTTACACAGCTTAGAATTGCCGAAACCGAAAAATATGCTCACGTAACCTTCTTCTTTAACGGCGGACGTGAGGTTATGTTTGACGGAGAAGATAGAATTTTAGTTAACTCACCTAAGGTTGCCACCTATGATTTACAGCCTGAAATGAGTGCTAACGAGGTATGCGACAAGGTTTGCGAGGCAATAAAACTAGGCAAGTATGATGTTGTAATTCTTAACTTCGCCAACTGCGATATGGTAGGTCACACAGGATTTTTCGATGCCGCAGTTAAGGCGGTTGAAACAGTAGATACCTGTGTTGGCAGAGTAGAGGATGCCACTTTAGAGATGGGCGGTGTAATGCTTCTTACTGCAGACCACGGTAATGCGGACAGAATGCTCGATACCGACGGCTCTCCTTTTACAGCACATACAACAAACCCTGTTCCGTTTAGTGTTATCGGCAAAGATTGTTCGCTTCGCGAGGGCGGAAAGCTTTGCGATATTTCGCCCACAATTATTAAACTGTTAGGTCTTGAACAACCCAGTGAAATGAGCGGAAAATCAATTATCTTATAATAAAGTGTAATTGCTTGACCTTTTATACTTTAATAGGTATAATTAGGATTAAAGATTGTTTGGCTATAGAAAAATTTTGTAAAGGATGAAGATTATGTCAAAGGATATTACTTTGGTAGTAATGGCGGCAGGTATGGGCAGCCGTTTCGGCGGTCTCAAGCAGATGGAGCCTATAGGACCTGGCGGCGAGGCTTTACTCGACTTTTCGGTTTATGATGCTAAAAGGGCCGGCTTTACAAAGGTTGTTTTTGTAATTAAGCACGCAATTGAAAAAGAGTTTAAGGAAATAGTGGGCTCAAGGATTGAAAAAAGGCTCAAAACCGAGTATGTTTTTCAGGAAATCGACGATTTGCCGAACGACCTAGTACCGCCCGCAGACCGCACAAAGCCTTGGGGCACAACACAGGCAATTCTCGCTTGTAAAGATGTTGTAAAAGAGCCTTTTGCAGTTGTTAATGCGGATGATTTCTACGGTGCATCTGCATTCCAGAAAATTGCTGATTTCCTAAAATCCGATTCCGAAGATTACGGAATGGTAGGCTTTAAGCTTGTAAACACTCTTACCGATAACGGCCACGTTTCGCGCGGTGTTTGCGAGGTTGAAAACAGTGAACTTAAAGGTATTGTAGAACGCACAAAGATTAAGGACTGTAAGTTTACGGAAGATGACGGCGAAACTTGGACACCGCTTTCACCCGATACAGTAGTTTCTATGAATCTCTGGGGCTTTAGTCCTGACATTTTCAAATTCCTTCAAAGAGATTTTGAGGAATTTTTGAGTGAGAAAATAGAAGTTCCAAAGTCCGAATGCTTAATTCCTAATACTGTTGCAAAGATAATTAAAAACGGCGAAAAGAAGGTACGCGTGCTTGTTGCAGACGAAAGATGGTACGGCGTAACCTACAAGGAAGACAAACCAATGGTTGTAGAAGCCATTAACAAAATGATTGCTAATGGCAAGTATGATAATTTATAATAATCATTATATTAAGCTTGGGAGATGTAAAAATGAAAAAAGATAAAAAAGGTTTTATTACAGAGTTTAAAGAATTTATTATGCGCGGAAATGTGCTCGATATGGCAATAGGTGTTATTATTGCTACTGCTTTCGGCAAAATCACAACAAGTCTTGTAAACGATATGTTTATGCCCTTTCTGGGTTACATAATCGGCGATATGGATTTAACAAAGTACAATATTACTCTCGCTCCTGCTACCGCTGATACCGAAGCTGTTGTTTTAGGACTTGGAACCTTTATTTCAACAATTATTGATTTCCTTTTGGTTGCGCTTATTATTTTCATTATGATTAAGGTGTTTGCAAAAACAAAAGAAATCGCCGAGAAAAAATTACTCAAAAAGCAGGAAGAAGAACCTGCTCCTGAGGCTCCTCCCGCACCCACAACAGAAGA
>CAYQFD010000128.1:0-3748 GCA_964416795.1 uncultured Ruminococcus sp.
CCCAAGGTTATGAAAGCTCTCGGCATTGCCATCCTTTCTACTTCTAAGGGCATCATGACAGACAAGCAGGCACGCCGTGAAAACGTTGGCGGCGAAGTCCTGGCTTTCGTCTGGTAAGGGGGGTAGCAGGATGTCTCGTATAGGAAGATTACCCATCGAAATCCCCGCCGGTGTAGAGGTTAAGGTAAACGCCAACGTAGTGACCGTTAAAGGTCCCAAAGGCGAGCTCACCCAAACCTTCCGCCCCGAAATGTCCATTGCTTTGGAGGATAACAAAGTTGTTGTTACCCGTCCGAACGATGCAAAAGAGAACCGCTCTTTGCACGGCCTGACCCGTACACTCATCGCCAATATGGTTGAGGGTGTTTCCAAGGGTTATAGCAAGCAGTTAGAGGTTTTAGGTGTTGGTTACCGTGTTGCTAAGCAGGGCAAAGACCTGGTTATGAACTTAGGTTACTCTCACCAAGTGATTATGCCGGAGATCCCCGGGATCACCATTGAGGTTCCCAATCCCAACTTGATCGTTGTTTCGGGTGCCGACAAACAAATGGTTGGTCAGTTTGCAGCAGAGATTCGCGAGAAGCGTCCGCCTGAGCCGTACAAGGGTAAAGGTATTCGTTATTCTGGTGAATATGTACGCCGCAAAGAAGGTAAAGCCGGTAAGGGCGCTAAGAAATAATAAAGGAGTGTAACAGAAATGGTTAGAAAACCGGACAGTAATCAAGCTCGTCTGAAAAGACACGTTCGCGTTCGTGGCAAGATCAGCGGCACTGCTGAATGCCCCCGCCTGAATGTATTCCGCTCCAATAGTAATATTTACGCCCAACTTATCGACGATATTAACGGTGTTACCCTGGCTGCTGCTTCTTCTGTCGAAAAAGACTTCGGCAAAACCTGCGGCAACAAGGAAGAGGCACGCAAAGTTGGACAGTTAATTGCTGAACGGGCCGTAAGTAAAGGTATTGAGCAATGTGTTTTTGACCGCGGCGGTTACATCTATCACGGCCGTGTCAAAGAGCTGGCCGAAGGAGCCCGTGAGGGCGGCCTCAAGTTCTAAAAAGGAGGAGGAATACTTTTGGCTACTAATATTGACGCATCAACATTAGATTTACAGGAGCGTGTTGTTTCCATTAACCGTGTTTCCAAAACCGTTAAGGGCGGACGTATTATGAAATTCTCCGCTTTGGTTGTAGTAGGTGACGGTAACGGTATCGTAGGCTTCGGTCTTGGTAAGGCAGGCGAAGTTCCGGACGCTATCCGTAAAGGCATCGAAGACGCTAAGAAAAACCTAATTAAAGTATCTTTAAAGGGTACAACAATTCCGCACGAGGTTATCGGTGAATTCGGTGCAGGCCGCGTTCTTATGAAGCCCGCTGCTCCAGGTACCGGTGTTATTGCCGGCGGTCCCGTTCGTGCCGTTGTTGAAACAGTTGGTATTACCGACATTCGTACAAAGGCTTTACGTTCAAACAATCCTTGCAACGTAGTTCGCGCTACTGTTGCCGGTCTTGCGGCATTACGCTCTGCTGAAGAAGTTGCAGCAGTCCGCGGCAAGTCTGTTAAGGAAATCGTAGGTTAAGGAGGAGCAGTATTATGGCAACAAAGAAGACTGCCTGCCTTAAGGTAAAACTCGTTAAGAGTACTATAGGTTCTAAAAAGGACCAAATCGCAACTGCTAATGCCTTAGGTCTTTACAAGGTTGGCGATGAAAGAATTCAGCCTGACAATGCACAGACAAGAGGCAAAATCAACAAGGTATCCCACCTCGTTGAAGTAACAGAAACTAAGGCTTAAGCCTTAGTGCAGTTGTCACTTTTGTGACGATGCAGTTTAGCTGCAATTAAGCAAGGAGGTGCGAACAATGAAAATGCATGAATTAGCTCCGGCTATTGGCTCCACAAAGGAGGCAAAGCGCATAGGCAGAGGCCACGGTTCCGGAAACGGCAAAACAGCCGGTAAGGGACACAAGGGTCAGAAAGCCCGTGCAGGTCACGGTATGAGAGCTGGCTTTGAAGGCGGTCAGATGCCTCTTCAAAGACGTGTTCCGAAGCGTGGCTTTAACAATATTTTTGCTACAGAATGGGCAGCAATTAACGTTTCAGCTTTAGAAGTGTTCGAGGACGGTTCTGTTGTAGACGCTGCTGCTTTAGCAGATAAAGGAATAATTAAGAAAGCAAATCTTCCTATTAAAGTTTTAGGTAACGGTAAGATTACCAAAAAGTTGGAGGTTAAGCTTAACGCTTACTCCGCTTCTGCTGCTGAGAAAATCACTGCTGCTGGCGGAAAGGCTGAGGTGATCTAATGTTAGAGACACTCCGTAACGCCTGGAAGGTTAAAGAATTACGTAACAAAATTTTGTTCACAATCTTTATCGTACTGATTTTCCGCATTGGCTCAGTAATTCCTGTTCCCTATATAGATGTAGCTGCTTTGAAGAGCGCTGCTGAATCGGGAGCAACAAATGAATTTTTCAGCTATCTTTCAATTTTGACCGGTGGCGGTCTGGAATATGGTGCCATCTTCGCAATGTCGGTTACACCGTACATTAACTCTTCAATTATCATTCAGCTTTTGTGTGTGGCTATTCCTGCACTCGAAAGACTCTCGAAGGAAGGTGAAGAGGGTCAAAAGAAATTAGCACAAATCACACGTTATGCAACTGTTATCCTTGCCCTTATTCAAGGTATTGCCTACTTCATTTATTTGAAAAACGGCGGCGGTCAGGTTTCAACATATCTGAGCGTTAAGGGTGGCGCTACTGTATTTGCAGGTTTTGTTATTGTACTTGCATTTACCGCAGGCTCTGCACTTGTTATGTGGCTTGGTGAACAGATCGACTCTAAGGGTATCGGAAACGGTATTTCAATTCTGCTCTTCGCAGGTATCCTGTCACGCGGACCTCAGGCGTTCAATGTGCTTGTTGCTTACTGCAAATTAGGTCGTTGGGTTGCTGTTATCGGCATCGTAATCGGCTTCTTGGCAGTAATCGCGTTTGTTGTTTGGATGACTGCTGCAGAGCGCAGAATCCCTGTTCAGTATGCTAAGCGTGTTGTAGGAAATAAGATGTATGGCGGTCAGAATACACATATTCCGATTAAGGTGAATATGTCGGGTGTTATGCCTATAATCTTCGCTTCATCAATTCTTATGCTTCCTACAATGGTTTTGGGCTTTATGAAGAATACAACCTCTTCATTTGCTAAGGTTTTATCACTTTTCAGTGTGCAAGGCGTATTTTACGCTGTTGTTTACTTCTTATTGATTATCGGTTTTGCTTACTTCTATGCAACAATCCAGTTTAATCCTGTTGAGATGGCAAACAACCTTCGTAAAAACGGCGGTGCCATTCCCGGTATAAGACCAGGAAAGCCCACAACTGATTTTATTTCCAAAATCTTGTCAAGAATTACACTTATGGGAGCTATTTTCCTTAGTGTAATCGCAATTCTTCCTATTGTTATCGGTTCTGTCGGCGGAATCAACATTTCACTCGGCGGTACATCGGTACTCATTATGGTTGGTGTAGCACTTGACTTGGTTCGCAGTCTTGAATCTCAGATGATGATGCGTCATTACAAGGGATTTCTTGACTAATATTTAAGGAGTATTTTTATGAAATTAATACTTTTAGGTGCCCCAGGTGCCGGAAAAGGCACACAGGCGGAGGTAATTTCTGAGAAGTATAATATTCCAACCATTTCCACCGGCAACATTATCCGTGCTGCGCTTAAAAACGGAACGGAAATGG
>CAYQFD010000129.1:0-2071 GCA_964416795.1 uncultured Ruminococcus sp.
ATAGTCCATTTCAATTCTTTTGATGGCACAGGACGTCTTTCCAAATAATTTTCACTAACTACATTTTTCTTTTTCATGCTTTATCACGCTTTTTCCATAATGAGAATTTCAAAATAGAAAGTACAACAAGCACTAATACTACCAAACTTCCAATATTGGAAACTACCGATGGAAGACCAAGTTTTGTTGACAAATCCAAAACTTTGTCAACTCCAAAAATAGCAAAGATAGCAAGCAAAATACCTACCAAACCTTCACCGGCAATCATACCGGAGCAGAATAGAATACCATCACTTGTAATGGCTTTTTTCTCTTCTTCATTACGTTTCATCTTATCAAAAGCAAGACGAACCAGACCACCAACCATAATCCAAGCGTTCAACTGTACCGGAAGATATACACCGATAGCAAACGGAAGAACGGGAATACCCACAAGCTCAACAACTATTGCTATGAACACACCGATAAATACAAGTGCCCAGGGAAGATTTCCTTCCATAACACCCTCAACAATAAGCTTCATAAGGGTAGCCTGAGGTGCGGCAAGCTCATCCGAGCCAAAGCCCCAAGCGGAATTGAGAAGATAAAGTGTGCCGCCGATAGCAAGAGCAGCCGCTACAACACCGATAATCTCACCAATCTGCTGTTTCTTAGGTGTAGCTCCCAAGATATAACCTGTTTTAAGGTCCTGAGAGGTATCTCCCGCGATAGCCGATACAATACATATAATAGAGCCTATTGCAATAGCGCTAGCCATACCTGTAGCGCCTGTCATACCTGTAACCTTAAGGATAAGGGTTGCAATAAGAAGTGTTGCAATAGCCATACCGGAAACGGGATTGTTACTGCTTCCTACAAGACCTACCATACGCGAAGAAACGGTAGCAAAGAAGAAACCGAATACAACAATTATAAATGCGCCGATGAGGGACACTGGGATTGCGGGAATAAGCCAGATAAGAATTGTAAGCACTAAAATTCCCGCAATGATTATCTTCATATTAATATCTTTACCTGTACGCTCAGATGAAGCGTTACCAGTAGCCGAAAAACCTTTAACAGCACCGCCGAAGGTTTTAATAATAAGAGGCAATGATTTGATAAGGCTAATAATACCGCCTGCCGCTAAAGCGCCTGCGCCGATATATCTTATATATGTGCTCCAGATAGCGCCGGCACCGCCTGCCGCATAAAGCTCACCGATTGCGGCATCACCTGGGTAAAGCACAATGTTTTCACCGAAAAGAACAATAAGCGGAATTAAAACCAACCAGCTGAGCACACCGCCCGCGAACATATAAGAAGAAATTCGCGCACCGCAAATGTAACCAACACTCATAACAGCAGGATAAATCTGTGTTCCGATTTCACCCGCATATCCTTTTACGTGTGCCGAGATTTCGCCCGAAACTAATTTAAGACCGTCAATAATAAACTTGAAGATTGCCGCAAAGCCCATACCTGCAAATACTGTAGATGCGTTTGCACCGCCCTTTTCGCCCGCAAGTAAAACCTCTGCACAGGCAGTACCCTCGGGATAAGGCAGTACACCGTGCTCCTTAACAATAAGCGCATTACGAAGCGGCACCATAAAGAATACACCCAAAAGACCGCCGATTAAGGCAATAAGTGTAATCTCAATAAGGCTTGGTTCTTCCATTTTGCCCTCACTTGCCCAAAGGAAAAGCGCAGGCAGAGTGAAAATAGCACCAGCAGCCAGCGATTCACCTGCAGAGCCTACTGTTTGCACAATGTTACTTTCAAGAATTGAATTTCTGCGCAATAAAATTCTGATAACACCCATAGCAATAACTGCCGCCGGGATTGAAGCGGAAACCGTCATACCGACGCGAAGTCCTAAGTATGCATTTGCCGCACCGAAAACAACAGCCAATAATATACCCATAATAATGGAAGTAACTGTTATTTCGGGAGTGATTTTTTCAGCCGCGACATACGGCTTGAATTCATTTTTGTTTTCCATAAAAACTCTCCTATTTTTTGATAACATCTAATTTTACCACACTTTTCGCTTTAAAGCAACAAAGTTTTATTTGCAATTTTTGAGAAC
>CAYQFD010000129.1:2171-3679 GCA_964416795.1 uncultured Ruminococcus sp.
AGTTTTATTTGCAATTTTTGAGAACTTCTAAAAGCAACCCGAAGAAGCTTTCAGCAGACGGAATACTCATTCGCTCATTAACCGTATGAACATCATAAAGGGTAGGTCCTACAGCAATACAGTCAAGATTTTCTATATTGGCAGAAAATACCGAGCACTCAAGCCCCGCGTGAATCGCCTCAATTTTAGGCTTTGAGCCAAACATTTCCGTATAAGTCTTGACATAAATATCCCTGATATCAGAATTTTCTCTGTATTCCCAAGGCGGATAATAACCAAACGATTCCGTTTTACAATTAACCTTTGAGAAAAACAGCTCCATTTTTTTATTCAAAAATTTAAGGGCAGATGCCTTATTACTTCTGAGTGCATAATGAAGAATGATTTGCTCACCATCGGTTTTGAGTATTCCAAGATTAAGCGAGGTTTCAACCAGATTTTCAATTTCAGCACTCATTTGAAGTATTCCGTTTGGCGAAGTAGTCAGCACATATATAATATCGTTTTTAAGCGCTGTGTCAAATACCCTGTATTCGCCGTAATTTCCAATTTTTACTGTTGGTGTAAAACCGCTTTCGCGGGCAGAAATTTCAGATTGTACTTCATCTAAATACTGTTTGGCTATCTCGCAAAATTGCTCAGGGTTTTCACAGCAAAACTTAATTTCACACAAGTTAGGTATCGCATTTGCCTTATCTCCGCCGTTTATGCTAACGATTTCAAAATCGGTCTTGCCCGACAGCAAGCATAAAAGTCTGCCCGCTAACCTATTTGCATTTATTCTGCCCTTATCAATTTCTACACCCGAATGTCCGCCTTTAAGTCCCTTTAAAGTAACTGTGACATCTGTTCCTGATTTTGTTTTGTAAGAAATCGGTAAAAGCGCCTTAAAATCACTGCCGCCCGCACACGAAACTGTTACAACATCGTCCTCTTCAGAGTCGAGATTTATCATTCTGCGAGCCTTTAAGCTTGTAACATCAAGCTTAGAAGCGCCTATCAACCCAATTTCCTCGTCGGTTGTGAAAACCGCTTCAATAGCAGGGTGCGAAAGGTCATTTCGTTCTAAAATAGCCAAAATCATAGCCGCCGCAATTCCGTTGTCGGCACCAAGTGTTGTATCCTTTGCTTTTATAAAGTCGCCGTCAATAAAAAGCTCAAGTGAGTCTTTATCGAAATCAAAATCAGATTCCGCCGTCTTCTGACAAACCATATCAAGATGCCCCTGAAGAATAATCGGCTCTGCATTTTCATAACCCTTTGTAGCCGATTTATAAACAATAACATTTTCCGCGCTGTCGGTCATAAACCTTAGTCCGTTTTTCTTAGCAAAATCAGTCACATATTTAGAAATAGCGCTCATATTCCCCGAGCCGTGCGGAATAGCAGAAATTTCTTCGAATATTTCAAAAATACGCTTATATCTAAAACTATAATCGCCTTTCATACAGTTCCTCCACAAGTTTTTTACTATTTTACCACAATTTTATATTTATAGCAATAAAAAA
>CAYQFD010000130.1:0-3664 GCA_964416795.1 uncultured Ruminococcus sp.
ATTATTGATTTTCCACGTTGCCGTGAAATTGCAGACGAGGTTGGCGCATATTTAATGGTTGATATGGCGCATATCGCAGGTCTTATTGCCGCAGGTGTGCATCCGTCTCCTATTCCCTATGCTCACGTTGTTACAACTACTACCCATAAAACCCTTAGAGGTCCACGTGGCGGTATGATTCTCTGTAACGATGAAGAAATTTACACAAAAATCAATAAGGCTGTATTCCCAGGCACTCAGGGCGGTCCTTTAATGCATATTATTGCTGCAAAGGCAGTAGCTCTTGGTGAGGCACTCACTGAAGAATATAAAGAGTATCAAAAACAGGTTGTTAAAAATGCCGCTGCTCTAGCAGATGCCCTAATTGAAGAGGGCTTCGAACTGGTATCTGGCGGAACAGACAATCACCTTATGCTCTTAAAGCTCGTAAAGGAAGGTATTACCGGTAAAGAACTCGAGCACAGACTTGACGAGGTTCATATTACTGCAAATAAAAATACCGTTCCTAACGACCCGCAAAGTCCTTTTGTTACAAGCGGAGTAAGACTTGGTACACCCGCTGTTACAACGCGCGGATTTAAAGAAGCAGAAATGAAGCAAATTGCTCGTTGGATTCGTGAGGTTGTTGATGATTTTGAGGGCAACAAAGAAAGAATTAGCGCCGAGGTTCAAGAGCTTTGTGCTAAATTCCCTATTTATTAATTTTTTGGGCGGACAATACTGTTCGCCCTAATACTGTTTTCTAAGGAGCTACATAATGAAAGTAATGGTAGTAGGCGGCGGCGGTCGCGAACACGCAATTATAAAGAAATTAAAAGAAAATAAAACAATAACTGAAATTTTTGCCCTGCCAGGTAACGGCGGAATGGCAAAGGATGCTACACTTGTTGATATCGGTGCAAAGGATATACCTAATATTGTGAAATTTGCAACCGAGAACAAAATCGACTACGCTGTGGTAGCACCTGACGACCCCTTGGTGCTTGGCGCTGTTGATGAGCTTAACAAGGTAGGTATCGCTTGCTTTGGTCCTCAAAAAAGCGCCGCTATTATTGAGGGTAGCAAGGTTTTCTCAAAAAATCTTATGAAAAAATACAATATCCCCACCGCACAGTATGAGGTGTTTGACAATAAGGTAGATGCTTTAAAATACCTTGAAACCGCACCTATCCCTACTGTTATCAAGGCGGACGGTTTGGCTTTAGGTAAGGGTGTTATTATCGCTGAAACGAGAGAAGACGCTGAAAAAGCAGTAATTTCTATGATGGAGGACAAGGTTTTCGGCGATAGCGGAAATAATATTGTTATTGAAGAGTTTTTGACCGGTCCAGAAGTGTCTGTGCTATCTTTTACGGACGGTAAAACGGTTGTCCCTATGGTTTCTTCGATGGACCACAAGCGTGCTTTAGACGGCGACAAGGGTCTAAATACAGGCGGTATGGGAACAGTTGCTCCCAACCCCTACTACACAAAAGAAATTGCAGACATTTGTATGGAAACAATCTTCAAACCTACAATTAATGCTATGAATAAAGAAGGCAGAACGTTTAAAGGCTGTCTTTATTTCGGACTTATGCTAACAGAAAAAGGTCCTAAGGTTATTGAATATAACTGCCGTTTCGGTGACCCTGAAACTCAGGTTGTACTGCCTCTTTTAGAAAGTGATTTGCTAACTGTAATGCAGGCTACTACAAATGGCACCTTAAGCGAAACCGAGGTTAAGTTTAAAGACGGTGCGGCAGCTTGTGTTGTTATGGCTTCCCTCGGTTATCCGCAAAAATATGAAAGCGGTTTTGAGCTTAAAATTGATGCTACTGTTGAGGACAAGGTTTATGTGGCAGGCGCAAAGCTTGACGGCGGTGTTTTAAAAACCGCAGGTGGACGTGTACTCGGTGTAACAGATACTGCTGACACTTTGGAAGAAGCACTCAAAAAGGCTTATAAAAATGTTGAATTTGTAAAATTCGAGAATGCCTTTTACCGCAAGGATATTGGCTCAAAAGCCCTCAAAGCAAAGGAGAACTAAGAATGGTTTATAGAATTTTTGTTGAAAAGAAAAAGGAACTTGCAAACGAAGCCAAAGGTCTTCTCAAAAACATTAATGATTTGTTACAGATTAATTCTGTAACTGATGTTAGAGTAATTAACAGATACGATGTTGACAATATTGAGAAGGACCTGTTCGACTATGCTGTCGGCACAGTATTTTCCGAGCCTCAGCTTGACATTACAAGTGAGGATTTAAACACTGAAAATGCGATTGTTTTTGCTGTGGAATACTTACCCGGTCAATTTGACCAGCGTGCTGATTCTGCCGCACAGTGTATCCAGATTATTTCTCAAAAGGAACGTCCGAGAGTCAGAACAGCAAAGGTTTATATTCTTTACGGTAATATCAGTGAAGCTGAGCTAGCATCAATTAAAAAATACGTTATAAACCCTGTAGAATCACGCGAGGCAACACTCGAAAAGCCCCTGACACTCGAAACCAAATACGATATTCCTACAACTGTTGAAACACTTAACGGTTTTATTGATTTGGACCGCAGCGGTCTTGAAGACTTTGTTTCAAAGTACGGGCTTGCTATGGATGCAGATGATATCGCTTTCTGCCAGAATTATTTTATATCTGAAAAACGCAATCCTACAATTACCGAAATCCGTATGATTGATACATATTGGTCTGACCATTGCCGTCATACTACTTTTTTAACGAATATTGATAATGTGATTTTCGAGGACAGTCTTTTACAAGAAACCTATAACGATTATCTTGCAACCCGCAAGGAATTAGGCAGAACAAAACCTATCTGTCTTATGGATATTGCAACCTTGGCAGTCCGTTACCTCAAAAAGCAAGGAAAATTGGAAAAGCTTGATGAGTCGGAAGAAATAAATGCTTGTACTGTTAAAATTGATGTTGAGGTTGACGGTGTAACTGAGCCTTGGTTATTGCTCTTCAAGAACGAAACCCACAACCACCCAACTGAAATTGAGCCCTTCGGCGGCGCGGCAACCTGTATTGGCGGCGCTATTCGTGACCCGCTTTCTGGCAGAAGCTATGTTTACGGTGCTATGCGTGTGACAGGTGCGGCTAATCCCCTAAAGAGTGTTAAAGACACTATGGAGGGTAAGCTTCCTCAAAGAAAAATTGTCACAACAGCAGCAGACGGCTATTCTTCCTACGGTAACCAGATAGGTCTTGCTACCGGTATTGTTGACGAAATCTATCACGACGGTTATGCCGCTAAACGTATGGAAATAGGTGCTGTAATTGCCGCTACTCCCGCTGAAAATGTAAGACGTGAGGTTCCCGCCCCTGGTGATGTTGTAATACTTCTTGGCGGCTCTACAGGACGTGACGGTTGCGGCGGTGCTACGGGCTCTTCAAAATCTCACACCCTACAGTCCTTAGAATCCTGCGGTGCAGAGGTACAAAAGGGTAATGCTCCCGAAGAACGTAAATTGCAAAGATTATTCAGAAATTACGAAGCAAGCCGTTTAATAAAGCGTTGTAACGACTTTGGTGCAGGCGGTGTTTCTGTTGCAATCGGCGAGCTTGCTGACGGTCTTCTTATCGACCTTAATGCAGTTCCAAAGAAATATGATGGTCTTGACGGTACAGAGCTTGCAATCAGCGAATCTCAGGAAAGAATGGCTGTTG
>CAYQFD010000131.1:0-1788 GCA_964416795.1 uncultured Ruminococcus sp.
TAAAGAAGGTGCCAGCCATTGTAGGACTTACAGAGTTTGAGTTATAAAGTGCAATCTTATTATCCTTAAAGCCATCGGTCAAAGCTTTCGTAAGCTCTTCCTGTTTTTCGGCAGAAAGTGCATCCTTGCCAACAAGTGAAATTTCAAAGATTTTAGTGTCGCCTGCCAAAGCAGTGCTCTTTGAAAATTCATACTTCGTATCAATAGCTTTATCAATTATTGCTTTAGCGTCATCATCGGCAATATCTCCCGTATAAGAATACGAAATCTTTGTGCCGCCGCTAAAGTTAATATCAAGGTTAACTCCCCAAATACAAGCAAGCACTATGCCCACAATAAAAATCGCAATATAAGCGATAACGACCTTTAAAAAGGCTTTGTTAAAATCAATTTTAAATTCACGCATTTGTCTTACCTCCATAGAACCAAGGTTTTCTGAAAAGTTTGAGGCCCGAAATGCTCTTAAGCATATACTTGGAAGCAAGAACGCCCATTATAAGATTGAAGATAACACCTATAAGTAGTGTGTATCCGAATGAATAGATAGAACCTGTAATCTGTGAACCGAAAAGTGACATTAAGGGGGAGAAGATTTTTGCAATAAGACTGTCGGGTGTGCCGAAAGCACCCATAAGCACAACAGATACGATAACGATTGTTACGTTACCGTCGATAATAGCGCTTAAGCGGTTCTTAAAGCCCGAATCTATAGCGCCGTCAATGGTCTTACCCTTTTTGAATTCATCGCGGATTCTTTCTGCAGCGATAACGTTACAGTCGACACCCACACCGATGGAAAGGATAATACCTGCAATACCTGGTATGGTAAGTGTAAAGCTGTCAACCCCTGGGAAGAAGCCTGAAATGCAAGCAATTGAGCCTGCAAGCTGTCCCAAAAGTGCGATAGCGGTTACAACACCGTTAAGTCTGTATCTCAAAATCATAAGCAAGCATACAAGACCGAAAGCAATAGCACCTGCAATAAGCATTACCTTCAGTGCTCCCGAACCCAAGGTAGGAGAAATTACCTGTAATTTAGAATCGTCAACCGTAAGAGCAAAAGGAAGTGAGCCTGCATTGATTTTATCCGCAAGTTCTTTTGCTTCTTCTGCACCTGACATACCTGTTATGTAAGCAGAGCCTTCGGTAATAGCCTGATTAACAGTAGGTGCCTGAATCATAACATCATCCATCCAAATGGAAACTGTCTGACCCACAAGCTCTGCTGTAGCAGTTGCAAATTTTGACTTACCCTGTGAAGTAAAATCAAGATAAACAACATAACTGCCGTTCTCGTCAACACCCGCCTGAGCCTGCTTTATATCCTCAGCACCGCTTAGAATGACATCGTCCTTGTTTTCATTTCTGCAGAATGTCAAAAGCGCGGTTTCGCCTAGCTCCTGAACAGCAGCAGCCGCATCAAAATCGCTTTCATCAGCAGCCCAAGGGAAACGGACGATAATCTGATGATTGTCCGCATCTGTGTAAACCTCATAGTCAGTAATATTCTTGTTTACAAGACGGGTTTCAATAATAGATTTAGCAGCATCCATATCCTCAGAGGTAATATCAACATCTGCTTTATCGGGAGAGAACACAGCCTCAACACCGCCGCGGATATCGATACCCCAACGGATATCATTTGCTCCTTTTACATAAACATTTCTGGTATCGCCGTAATAATTCTCAATTCCGAAAAAAGCACAGTATGTAAGTGCCAGAATCAAAAGAAATATTACAAAAAATACCGGCTTGCCTGTTCTTTTGGACTTCACTTCAAATCCTCCA
>CAYQFD010000131.1:1888-3638 GCA_964416795.1 uncultured Ruminococcus sp.
AGTGCCGCGTAACGCACCGCTACACAAAGAATGACTGATGCTTTCTTAATCTCCTCAACCGACGGATAAGAGGGTGCTATTCTAAGATTTGAATCGTCAGGATCATTTCCGTAAGGATAGGTGGCGCCCGCAGGTGTAAGAATCATACCCGCATTTGCACAAAGCTGTTCAACCCTTGAAGCAGTACCCTTTTCTACATAAAGGCTGATGAAATATCCGCCTTTTGGATTAGTCCAACGCGCAATACCTGTATCTTTTAATTGGCTTTCGAGCTCTGAAAGCACTGCCTCAAACTTTGGTCTTAAAATTTCGGCGTGCTTTTTCATATGATTCTTTACATCTACTACCGAACGGAACATTCTTGCGTGACGGAGCTGATTAAGCTTATCAGGGCCTATTGTCTGGAACTGCATTCTTCCCTTTAGCATTGCCACATTATTAGGACTCGCACCCTGTGCGGCAACACCGGCACCTGGGAATGTGATTTTTGAAGTGGAAGTAAATATAATCGGTAAATCGGGGTTTCCAGCCTTTACACACTCTGTATAAATGTTAAGAAGCTCGTCACCCTCATCATACAAATCGTGAACTGCATAAGCGTCATCCCAAAAAATTCTGAAATCCGAGGCGGCAGGCTTTAATCTTGCCATACGCTTTACTACATTATCACTGTAGGTTATACCCTCTGGGTTTGAATACTTAGGAACACACCATATACCCTTTACCTTTTCATCCTTAACAAGCTCCTCTACGACGTCCATATCAGGACCCTCTTCTGTAGTGGGAACTGATACTAGCTCGAAGCCGAAATACTGACTGATTGCAAAGTGGCGGTCATAACCTGGAACAGGGCACAAAAATTTAAGTCCCTCCTGCTTGCCCCAAGGCTCTGCCCCCATACCGTGAGTCATACCCTGTGCAATAGTATCAAACATCATATTGAGTGAGGAATTTCCACCCACTATAATCTGCTCAGGCTCAAGTCCAAGTAAACCCGCAAACAGATTTTTAAGCTCTAAAAGACCGTCAAGTCCGCCGTAATTTCGGCAATCTATCCCACTTATATTCTTAAACCCTGTATCATTGCCTACAAGGTCGAACATCTTTTCACTTAAATCCATATTGTCAAAACCAGGCTTTCCTCTCGACATATCAAGAGTTAAATGCATTGAACGCAAGCGTTCATACTCGGCGCGAACAGCCTTAAATTCTTCGCTTAGTTGTTCTTTACTTAAACTGTAATAATTGGACACGCTAATAGCTCCTATCTAATAATTTTCTTTTCAATTTCTTCTACGGCAAGATTTACGAAATCTGAAGTATTCATAGCACCCATATCGCCGTCTTCACCTCTGCGGCGAACAGAAACCTCACCGTTCTGAACTTCGCTGTCGCCGATGATAAGCATATACGGTACTTTATTAAGTCTTGCTTCTCTTATCTTGTAACCGATTTTTTCATTGCGGTCATCAAGCTCTACACGCATACCCTTTTCTTCCAGAGTGCGCTTAATATCGTAAGCATAGTCAAGATGCCTGTCAGCAATAGGCAGAATTTTTACCTGAGTAGGTGCTAACCACATTGGGAATGCGCCTGCATATTTTTCAATAAGAAGCGCCAAGGTTCTCTCATAACAACCGATAGATGTGCGGTGAATGATATAGGGGTTTTTCTTCTGACCGTCGCGGTCAACATATTCCATACCGAATTTTTCAGCAAGCATCTGGTCAATCTGAATTGTAATAAGGGT
>CAYQFD010000132.1:0-3560 GCA_964416795.1 uncultured Ruminococcus sp.
GATTTCCCATAGCATAAGCTAGTAAGGTCCCCGGAAGACTACCGGGTTGATAGGCAGCAAGTGTAAGCATAGTGATATGTGTGCTAGGCTGTACTAATAGACCGAGGGCTTAACCTATTTCGATTCTCTATTCTTCCATACTTGTTCAGTTTTCAGGGTGTGAGACCTAATATGTTAATTCAAGCAATCGGTTACGCCGGTTGCTTTTTTTAATGCAAAATGTAAAGTGCAAAATGCAAAATTTTGTTGTAGCCCAAGTAACATAATTTTACCGCAATAATACATTTTAGATAACACAAGTGACGGTTATTTTAATTGACAATTTATTTTGTTTATGATATGATTTTTAAGGATTTAAATTAGTTTTTTTATTTGGAAAAAATTAATTAAGTGGATAATCATAGGATTAGCACCTTTTTAGGAGGTTGTTGATATGACACAGCTCGCTTTTACGGGAGATATTGCTTTTACAAAATATTTTTCAAGCGCTTGTTCGGACGAAAATTTGCTTGACGAAAAAATTGTAAAATTTCTTTCTTCGTCAGATTATACTGTTGTAAATATGGAAGGTGCTGTAAACAACGGAAAGGTAGAAGCCGATAAGCCGTTAACCCACGCAAATCCTTTGGAGTGTATTGATTGGATAAGTAAGATTAACGGAAACATTTGGAATCTTGCTAATAATCACTTGATGGATTGTGGTGTATCAGGTTTGCAAAGCACTTTAGATATTGCAAAAACCAATGGATTTATGACAATGGGTGCGGGTATGGATATAGGCGCGGCTAATAAACCTGTAGTCATTGACAAGGACGGCGGCATAGGTATTGTTGCAGTTACATATTTCAGACAAAATCGAGCAGACAGTCAAAATCCCGGATGTTTCGTGGCAGAGGACGAGGAAGAAGTTAAAAGACAAATCCGTGAGATAAAATCAAAAAACAGATGGTGTGTCGTTGTATCCCATGTTGGACAGGAATTTTCAGAAATGCCTATGCCTTTTTTAAGGAGAAGATATAGAAGATATTTGAAATACGGTGCGGATATAGTTGTGGGACATCATCCCCACGTAGTGCAAAATTATGAAAAATTCGGCAAAAAAATGGTGTTTTATTCTCTTGGGAATTTTATTTTCGATACAGATTATCAAAGGATACAAAAGCACACTGACTATGGAATGTTGATAAAAATTAATTTTAACGAGAATGAGTATAGTTGGGAGTCACTTGCCGTAAAAAACCATAGGGAGAACTTGAAAATTTGTGAATGCGAGGCTCCTGAAATTTTCCGTGATATTACAAGTTTAGAGTATAATCTTTTATGGCCGTTGGCTGCAAAACACCTTTCGAGGAATGAGTGGCGGAAAAACACCTTTCATCATCCTGAATATGCCAATCGTTCTTGGCTTGAGTGGCTTCTGAAATTTGATATCAAAAAGTGTAAAAAACCGCAAGGCCGAGATATTTTACTTGGAAGATTTTTATGTTTATTCCGTTTTTGGAAATTCGCAGATAGGAAAACTGTGCGATATATACTGGGAAAGTAACATTTTGAAAAGAGGATATATATATGAATAATGTTTTCGAAAAAATTGATAATATGGCAGAGCAGTACTTTGGTATTTGGGAGGATGTTTGCAACATAGAAAGTCCGACAAAATACAAAGAGGGTGTGGACAGGGTTTCAGAATATTTTGCTTCAATGGCTGAAAAGCGCGGATGGAAGATAGAATATTCTAAACAGGAGGTTGCCGGCGACGTATTGTGTATTACGATGAATCCCGATTCAAATCAAAAGCCTATCACCTTATCAGGACATATCGATACCGTTCATCCTGTTGGAATGTTCGGTAACCCCGCCGTAAGACGTGATGAAGAAAAAATCTACGGTCCAGGTGTAACCGACTGCAAGGGAGGAGTGGTTGCCGGATTTTTGGCAATGGATGCGCTGAATGAGTGTGGCTTCAATGACCGTCCGATAAGACTTATTTTACAGACAGACGAGGAAACAAACAGTACAACAAGTGGGGGCAAAACAATTAAATATATATGTGAAAAATCAAAGGATTCGGAAATTTTTCTTAATCTTGAAACACATACTCCGGGGAAAGCGACGCTAACCCGTAAGGGTATTCTCTCATACAGATTTGATGTGGTAGGAAAAGAAGGCCACTCGTCGAGATGTGTAACAGAGGGCGCAAACGCAATCGTTGATGCATCATATAAAATCCTTGAACTTGATAAATTCAAGGATGATGACGGCATCACTTGTAACTGCGGCATAGTTTCGGGCGGAACTGCGGTTAATACTATTGCCGGCAAATGTACTTTTTCAGTAAATTTCCGTTATGCTACAAATGAACAGCTTGACTTAATTGAGGATTTTGTCAGCACACTTGCATCAACGGCGCACGTATCGGGTTGTAAATGTACTTTTGAAAAAATTAGTCACAGACCGGCTATGGAGAAAACTGAGCAAAATGTAAAAATTCTCGAAAGGGTTAATAAAATATTTTCCGAATATAATATGCTGACTTTAGAGGGTAGAATGCTTAAAGGCGGTTCTGATGCAGCGTATATTACACAATACGGAATTCCTTGTGTAGACTCTTTTGGAACACAGGGCGGCGGTTCACACTCTATAAATGAGAATGCAAAACTAAACTCACTTCTAAATGCCGCAAAAAGAATTGTAGTAATTGCTTGTAATATATAACTAAATTATGGAGTGCGAGATAAAATGACACATTCAATTCTAATCATCGGTCAGTCAAATATGGGCGGTCGCGGATTTGTAAGTGAGGTAGAACCGATAAAGAACGACAAGCTTTTCGTTTTGCGCAACGGACGTTGGAGAGCAATGTATGTTCCTGTAAATCCTGATAGAGTTACATCAGGCATCAACCTTTCAGAGAGCTTCGCTGATTTATATTCAAAAGAGCACAATGTAGACGTAGGAATCATTCCTTGTGCTGACGGCGGCACGTGTCTTGACCAATGGCAAGTTGGAGGGCTTCTTTTTGACCACGCGTGCTATATGGCAGAGCTGGCATCACGAACATCTACCATTGCGGCGGTATTATGGCATCAGGGAGAGTCTGATTGCGCTGAGGACAGATATCCTCTTTATGAAGAAAAGCTCACAGTTATTCTTAACGCCTTTAGACAAAAGCTGAACCTTTATGATGTTCCGTTTTTGCTTGGCGGTCTTGGAGATTATCTACAGTATTGCGAAAGATCGGAAAAGTTTAAAAACTATTTTCATATAAATGACTCGCTTAAGCGGGTTGCGCAAAAATTGCCAATGACTAGCTTTGTTTCTGCCGAGGGACTAGGCGCTAATCCTGATAATCTTCATTTCTCTGCTCAGGCACTCAGGGAGTTTGGAGTTCGTTATTACAATGAATTCGTGAAAATAGAAGATAAAAATAAAGTGTTTGTTGAAAAAGCCACCTTGGACAATGCAATAAGAACAGATATTGAACATTTATAATTGATATTAATAGAAGGGGCTGTCTCACTAAAGACAATTTGCACAAACCATGCCTCCCTCTGACGAGG
>CAYQFD010000133.1:0-3538 GCA_964416795.1 uncultured Ruminococcus sp.
TCTGAACCTTTTTGTAAACCCCTTCTTTTAAGTCCTCGTCAATAAAATCGTGGATAAAATTCGACGGTTTTATTTCTTCTGTTAATATAACATTCTCTTCCATATAAAAAACCCTTTTATAATGAATTTATAGTATTTTCTATTCGTTTAAAACATTCTTCTTTACCCAAAACCTGCATAATACTGCAAAGGTCAGGGGTATTACGTCTGCCTGTAATTGCAATTCTAAGAACAGAACTCAAGTCACCCGCGTGACCCTTATACTTTTCGGGCTCTGCCTTATAAGCCTTTGTTTCAGCCGCAAAATTAATTGTCGGTGCAATCTCTTTAATCTTATCAAACCAAGCCTGTCGGTCATCATTCTCGTTGTAAACCGCTTTGTAGGCATTCAAAAACTCAGTCGCATCTTCCCCTTTGATATTTTCAGGCATTTCATAGCAAGGAACAAAAAGTTCGCTAAACATATAGCTGAAATATTCCTTACATTCAGAAAATCTTGCAATATCCTTTCTGGGCTTTGGAACATCGCGGTCAATAGCGAGTACCGATTTTGTGTAATCGGGATTAGCCGTTATAATACGGTAAAATTCTGAATCGAACTCTTTCGCCCAAGCCGTCAGTTTTTCATAGACTTGTCCGCTTGAAAGCTTTGCCACCATATTTTTGCTGACATCAAGAAGCTTTACCTCATCAAATAACGCACCCGAAACACTCATCTTTTTAAGGTTAAATTTAAAATCCTTATAAGAAGCATCGGGATTTGCTCTGCGCCAATCCTCAAAATCAGAGGCGGCAACCGTCATAAGATAGTTTATAACACATTCGCTGTCATACCCTTGCTCAGCAAAGAAATGCACCGCAGCCTCAGGGTCTTTACGCTTTGAAATTTTACGCTTTGCACCGTTATCAAGCTTCATTATAGGCGAAATGTGACCGTATTTCATCGGCTTAAAGCCTAAAATTCTGAAAAGCTGAATATGCTTCGGCACAGAAGATATCCACTCGTCACCGCGAAGCACATGGGTAGTGTGCATCAAATGGTCGTCGACCGCGTGTGCAAAATGATAGGTAGGTATTCCGTCTGATTTTAGAAGTACAAAATCCTCATCGTTTTCGGGCATTTCGATTTTGCCCTTTACCGCATCCTCAAAAACAATTTTATTTTCTTCACTACCTGGAGATTTCAGTCTTATAACAAAGGGTTTACCCTCATCAATTAAAGCCTTTGCTTCTTCGAAAGTTATATTTCTGTGCTTTGCAAACTCACCGTAATAGCCTGTTCTTAGCTTTTTAGCCTCTTGCTCGTTTCGGGTTTGCTCTAATTCCTCAGCAGTGCAGAAGCACGGATAAGCAAGACCTCTTCGGATTAATTCCTTAACATAGGTCTGATAGATCTCAGCACGCTCGCTCTGTTTATAAGGACCGTATTCCCCTCTTTGCTCATCGCCCGAAATAAAGCCCTCATCAATAGTAATTCCAAAACGGTTAAGACCGTCAATTATATCTTCTATACCACCCGAAACCTCACGCTTTTTATCGGTATCTTCAATTCTTGTGAAGAAAACACCGCCTGTCGAAGTAGCTGTTATGCGGTTAACAAGAGCCGCAAAAAGTGTGCCTAGATGCAGATAACCTGTAGGACTAGGCGCTATTCTTGTAACTCTTGCCCCCTCAGGAAGATTACGCGCAGGGTAAAGTGCCTCGTAATAATCAGGGGTTTTATCAATATCAGGCAGTAAAAGCTCTGCCATTTTTAAAGTATCACTCATTAAATTAGCCCTCGCTAAGAAGTTTATTAAGCTCTGCCATAAAGGTATTAATATCCTTAAACTGACGGTAAACGCTGGCAAAACGGACGTATGCTACCTCGTCGATTTTCTTAAGCTTTTCCATAACAAGCTCGCCTATGCGCTCACTGCTGACCTCCCTGTCAAGTGAGTTTTGAATTATAATCTCAATATCGTCAATCATTCTGTCAAGAGTGTCGATAGATACGGGACGTTTCTCACAAGCGCGAAGAAGACCTGTCATAAGCTTATCGCGATTAAATGTTTCCCTCGATTTATCCTTTTTAATAACGATAATCGGCAAGCTTTCAATCACTTCATAAGTAGTGAAGCGCTTGGAACACTGAAGACATTCTCTTCTTCTTCTGATTCTTTGACCCTCATCTGTGGGACGTGAGTCAATAACCTTGCTTTCTTCAAAACTACAGTAAGGACATTTCATAAAATATACTCCCTTTTGTAAATATTGGTATAATTTTATTTATTATACTATATATAGTGGTAAATTACAAGTATTAAATTAACAGTTGCGAAATGTATAAAAAGTTGCTAAAATAGATACAGTAATTTTTTCGGAGGAATAAAAAATGTCAGATTATCAATTAAAACCTATAGCTGAGGGTGACTGTGTAGCTGTAATGAAAACCAATATGGGAGATATTAAAATCAAGCTATTCCCAGAGGTTGCTCCCAAAACAGTTGAAAACTTTACAACACACGCTAAAAACGGTTATTATAACGGTCTTATTTTTCACAGAGTTATAAAGGACTTTATGATTCAGGGCGGTGACCCTTTAGGTACGGGTATAGGCGGTGAGTCTATTTGGGGACATAGCTTTGAAGATGAATTTGATCCCAAGCTCCACAATCTTCGCGGTGCACTTTCAATGGCAAACTCAGGTCCTAACACAAACGGAAGTCAGTTCTTTATTGTACAGGCTTCATCTGTTCCTGACGGTATGATTGATCAAATGAAGGATATTCCCTCAGCATTCCCTGCTGATACTGTTGAGGCTTATGAAAAAATGGGCGGCACACCTTGGCTTGATTTCAGACATACAGTTTTCGGTCAGGTTGTAGAAGGTATGGATGTGGTAGACGCAATCGCTAACGTTAAGGTTGGCGGTGCCGACAAACCTATAGACGACGTTATTATAGAAATAATCGAAATTTTGTAAGGTAATAAAAATGCTTAAAACATATTTTAAAAAACTATTAGCCGCATTAATCGGCACTGTTATTTTTGCAATTTTCTTCTGTCTGGAATATCTGCTCATAACAAATTTTTTCTGTGAAATTGAAGGTCGTCTTCTTTTGCAGTATGCAATGATTTTAGTCGCTCTTTTAATCACTCTTTTGATTATTCTCATTGCAAGAGTTTGTAGCCAACATAAAAAAGAAGAATATTTAGAATTGCGAAAAGACACTAAATATACACTTAAAGAAGACCTTTGGTTTATCTTAAAATCAAAGGACTTTACAGCCGAAATTCTGGTTACGTTAACCGTTTGCTTACCCCTGTTTATTATGACGGGTATTAATTCGGGAACAGCGTTTTTGCCCTTTGTTTTTGCAACATTTGTGTTGACGGTTTTATCCCTTATACTTCTTTGTGTATTTGATTTACCTATTTGGCTTATTGTACATAACAAATGGAATAAAAATTGAGCAAAACTCGGAACGGATAAATCAGTTCCCCACACCATTTTTTATTACACCGTAGGGAATGCATTTATGCATTCCGCAATTTA
>CAYQFD010000134.1:0-3524 GCA_964416795.1 uncultured Ruminococcus sp.
TAAAAATATCCGCAGGGCCGCCTATTTTAAAGCTTGTGTGAAGCTTCATCGGCTCGTTTAATCTGTATTCAATTTTATTTTCATCACAAAATTCAATAAACACCTTATAATCCATAGCCGACCCCTGTGTCGAGTGCCTCGGCGTTAGGTCCGCCGACACTCCATTTATTTTTTTAAACTTTGCCACGACAATGTAGTTGAGTGCGATATTATGATTAAGTTAAGTGCCTCGACGTTAGGTCCACCGACACTCCATTTGTTTTTTTATCTTTACCGCAATGTTATATCGCGCTTATCTATACAAATCGCAGATGTAAGCCGCACCGATAATACCTGCGTCATTACCCAACAAAGCAGTGGTTACAACAACCTTTTCCTCGATATAGCGGGCGTAGTTTTCACCCTTTAAATAATCATTGATAGGATTAATAAGAGTTTCGCCCTCTTTAGAAATTCCGCCGCCGATACAAACCATCTCGGGCTGGAATGTATTAACATTATTTATAAGTCCTACAGAAATGTAGTGAATATACTGGTCTACTACCTGCTTGCCCGCAAAGTCACCCTTACGCATAGCATCAAAAGCAGTAAGTCCACTGACTTTATTAATGTCTCCGTCGCAAAGCTTCCACATTAAACTGTCAGAATATTTAAGCATAGCCTGTTTGGTCTGACGGATAAGCGCTGTTGCCGATGCATAAGCTTCCCAGCAGCCCTGTCTGCCACAGGTACACATCTCGCCGTTCATATTAATAACGGTGTGACCTAGCTCACCGCCTGCATTATTAAAGCCCGACTGAATTTTACCGTCAATAATAATGCCGCCTCCGACACCTGTTCCCAAGGTGATCATTATAAAATCCTTAGTACCCTTGCCAGCACCTGCAATAAACTCACCGTAAGCCGCAGCATTTGCATCGTTTTCGATAAAGAAATCTATACCTGTTCTGCTCTTAAGCATTTCTGACAATGCAACGTTATAAAAACCAAGATTGTTAGCATAGGTTACAATACCGTTTACAGCATCAACACTACCCGGTGCACCAACACCCGCCACTTCAATATCACTTGTCTTTAAGCCTGCTTTTTCGATAGCCTCAAGCGCTGCCGCCGCCATATCATCAATAATTTCCTCTGCAGGACGGGGACAGTTTGTTTTTCTTTTTGCAACTGCCACTATTTTGTAATTTTCATCAAAAACACCTGCAACAATATTAGTACCGCCTAAATCAATGCCTAACCTATACATTTGCATTTCTCCTTAGTTTACTAATTCTTTTAAAATGGGTTAACCGATTCTGCATTACTGTTTGTTTCATCGTCGGTCATACCAAGACGTTTAAGCAAATCCTCAGCCGCGTTATAGCCAAGCTTTTTCTGACGGCTGTTCATAGCCGCAACCTCAATAATAACCGCAAGATTTCTACCTGGTTTTACAGGAATTGTAAGTGACGGTATTTTAAGGTCTAAAATTTCAGTCGTCTGACTTTCCAGTCCCATTCTGTCATAAGCCTTGTTCATATCCCATGGCTCCATATTTATAACAAGGTCAATCTTCTCTGTAAGTTTAACCGCACCTGCGCCAAAAATACGGCTCGCATTAATTATTCCTATGCCGCGAAGCTCTATAAAATGCCTTATATTATCAGGTGCTGTGCCCACAAGCGATTTATTTGAAACACGTCTTATTTCCACTGCATCGTCAGCAATAAGTCTGTGTCCGCGCTTTACAAGCTCAATGGCAGTTTCACTCTTACCTACACCGCTCTCACCAAGCAACAGAATACCCTCACCGTAGACTTCAACCAAAACTCCGTGACGAGTTACCCTAGGCGCTAAATGAAGATTTAAAAAAGCAATTAAAGCCGATGTGAAATCCGATGTTGACTCGGCGCTTCTAAGCAGCGGTACACCGTGTTTTTTAGCTATATCAACGAATACACTGTCAATCTGCAAATCACGGCAAATGATAACAGCGGCAGGCTTTCTTGAGAAAAATTCCTCAAGCCTTGCTCTTGCTTTTTCATCGGTAAAGCGTTGTAAAAAGCCCTCTTCACTTTTACCTATTATCTGAATACGTTTTTCGTCGAAAAATTCAAAATATCCCGCCATATGAAGTCCGGGTCGGTTAACCTCGGTGGTGGATATTAAAATGCTCTCCTTATCAGCAGAAAGATTAAGAATTTCAAGTGAAAATTCATCTATAATCTTTCCTAAAGACACGCTGTAATTAGTTTTCAAAACCAATCGCCCCTATCACTATAAACTTCCATTTAGAATTATACAATAAAATACCGCAAAAATCAAAACATTTTAAAGTTTTTTCTTGATAATATGTGTTTTAAGTCTTATAATTGTATTAAACGATATAATAAAGGATGTATTAATGTTATGAAACTCGGTATGGTGGGGTTACCTAATGTTGGTAAATCAACCCTTTTTAACGCTATTACAAATGCGGGCGCTCAGTCTGCAAACTATCCCTTCTGTACAATAGAGCCTAATGTGGGAATGGTTAGCGTCCCCGACGAAAGACTGGAAAAGCTGGCAGAAATCTACAATCCCGATAAATTCACCCCTGCGGTTATAGAATTTGTTGATATTGCAGGTCTTGTTAAGGGCGCTTCAAAGGGCGAAGGTCTTGGCAACAAGTTCCTTTCAAATATACGCGAGGTAGACGCAATCGTTCACGTTGTGCGTTGCTTTGAGAGCACAGATATTATTCACGTTGAAGGCTCGGTTGACCCTGCGCGCGATATTGAAACCATAAACCTTGAGCTTATCTTCTCTGATATTGAAATGGTGCAGCGCCGTTTGGACAAAGCAACAAAGGCTTTAAAGGGCGACAAAAAAATGCAGTCAGAGGTTGACTTTTTAAAACGACTTATGGAGCATCTCGAAAAAGGTCTTCCTGCACGTTCTGTTGAAATTCTTGATGAGAGCGAAACGGATATTATAAACACAACTGCTCTGCTTTCTGCAAAGCCTGTAATCTACGCTTGCAATATGAGTGAAGAGGATTTTTCAAGCGGTATAGAAGGAAATAAAAACTATGCAATAGTTAAAGAAATTGCAGAAAAGGAAAAGGCAGAGATTCTTCCTATATGCGCCGCTTTAGAAGCCGAAATCGGCAGTCTTTCGGACGATGAAAAGATAATGTTCCTTGAAGAATTAGGACTTGAGCGTTCTGGTCTTGACCGTATGATTCAAAAATGCTACTCGCTGTTAGGACTCATTTCTTATCTTACAGCAGGCAAGCCCGAAGTAAGAGCATGGACAATAACAAAAGGTACAAAAGCACCTGAGGCGGCAGGCAAAATACACTCCGATTTTGAGCGCGGATTTATACGTGCAGAGGTTATCGCTTACGATGACTTTATGGCTTGCGGCGGAAGTATGGTAACCGCCAAAGAAAAAGGATTAGTAAGAAGCGAGGGCAAGGAATACGTTATGAAAGACGGAGATATTGTTCTTTTCAGATTTAATGTATAGTATCGCTTAATGCCACCAATAATAATCATAAG
>CAYQFD010000135.1:0-3455 GCA_964416795.1 uncultured Ruminococcus sp.
GTTTGCAAGAACTGTTACCATATCGTTAGTTGAGGTGTCACCGTCAATGCTTATCATATTGAATGTATTTGCAATATCGCTTGAAAGCGCCTTCTGAAGCATTTCAGCACTAATAGCACAGTCGGTTGTGATAAACACAAGCATTGTAGCCATATTAGGATGAATCATACCTGAGCCTTTAGCAATTCCGCCTATTTTACAGGTTTTACCGCCTATTTCAAACTCAACAGCAATCTCTTTAACTGATGTATCCGTTGTCATAATACCCTCAGCCGCGAAGTGACTGTTATCACCAAGGCCCTTTACAAGCTCGGGGATACCGTTTTTTATAGGCTCAATATCAAGTGGCTGACCGATAACACCCGTAGATGCTACAACTACATCATTTTTGCTGATTTTTAGTGCTTCACCCAACAATTCACACATCTGCTCTGCGATTTGGGTGCCATTAGCATTACAGGTGTTAGCGTTGCCACTGTTACATATAACGGCTGAAGCAAATCCGTCAGCAATATTTTTCTTAGTGACAACAAGCGGAGCACCTTTAACAAGATTAGTTGTGTAAACAGCTGCGGCAGTCGCTTTCTTTTCACTATATATAAGCGATAAGTCGCGTTTTGCTTTATTTTTTCTAATTCCGCAATGAATACCGTTAGCAGTAAATCCCTTAGCGGCACAAACACCGCCCGAAATAATTTTCATTTTATATTCACACCTCAAATTTCAAGACCTGTGGTTATATCTGCACCGAGTACAATATTCATACACTGGACCGCCGCACCCGATGCTCCCTTACCTAAATTATCATATCTTGCAATAAGCAAAATTCTGTCCTCATTGCCGGCAACAGAGATTTCCATACTATCTTTAAAACTCAACTTATTAGCCGAGCAAAAACCGTTTTCATCAAAGTTTTCTACAAATTTTACAATAGGACCAACATATTTTTCCTTATAAGCCTTCTTAATATCATCAGCTTGATAACCGCTGTTTAAATTTTCTTTAAATAACGGAATTGTGACTTCCATTCCACTGTAAAAATCACTTACAATCGGCATAAATACAGGTGAATTTTTAATACCTGTAACTGATTTCATTTCGGGTAGATGCTTATGTAACTGACTAAGCCCGTATTGACGGGGTGCTTTTAGCAAAGCATCTGCGTTTTGGTCTTCATATTCAGCAATCATTTTCTTGCCGCCGCCAGAATAGCCTGTAAGCGAAGTACACGAAAGTAACGCATCTGGGCTTAAAATTCCCTTTTCAATCAGTGGAAAAATAAGAGCGATAAATCCGCTTGCATGACAACCCGGAACAGCAATTCTTTTAGAAGTTGCTATTTTTTGCTCAAATTCCTTTGATAATTCAGGGAAACCGTAAGCAAAATCGGGATTTGTTCTGTGGGCAGTTGAGGTATCAAGAATAACAGTATTATCATTCTCAATTAAGGAAACAGCCTCAATCGCCGCCGCATCAGGCAAGCAAAGAAAGGCAATATCTGCTTCATTCAACACCTTTTTACGTGCTGACAAATCCTTACGATTTTCCTCACTTAACTTAATTAACTCAATATCATTTCGGCTTTCAAGTCTTTCGGCAATGCGAAGTCCTGTTGTGCCTGCACTACCGTCAATAAATACCTTTTTCATTTAAAAACTCCGTAAAAAATTCAAGTTGTGATTTAACAGACTCAGGTCCTGTACTACCCGCCGAAATGCGCTTGTTAACACAGGTTTCAAGAGAAATTTCATTGAATAAATCTTCACCGAAAAGTGAATCAAATTTTTGATATTCGCTCAAAGGCAGATTTTCAAGTACAAAACCGTTTTTAATGCAGTATGCTACAATTTCACCAACGTGCTTATAGGCGGTTCTAAAGGGCATACCTTTTTTAACAAGATAATCAGCAAGGTCAGTAGCATTAATAAAGCCCTCTCCTGCTGCCCGTTTCATATTTGCCTTGTTGGTCTTCATGGTTGCAATCATCGGTGCGAAAATGCTCAGACACTTTTTGACGGTATCAACCGCATCGAAAATCGCTTCCTTATCCTCTTGCATATCCTTGTTATAAGCAAGCGGTAAGCCCTTGAGTGTTGTGAGAAGTGCCATTAAATCGCCATAAACTCTGCCTGTTTTACCTCTTACAAGCTCTGCCATATCAGAATTCTTCTTTTGTGGCATTATGCTTGAGCCTGTTGTGTAGCTGTCATCCAGCTCACAGAATTTAAATTCCCAGCTTGACCAAAGTATAATCTCTTCGGAAAAACGCGAAAGATGCATCATTAAAATTGCATAGTCACTTAGCAATTCAAGACAGAAATCCCTGTCAGATACACCGTCGATACTGTTAAGGCTAATACCTGTGAAGCCCAAATGCTCTGCCTCAAAATAACGGTCGGTATTATATGTAGTACCCGCAAGAGCGCAAGAACCGATTGGACACTGCGATAACATTCTGCCAACAGCGTCATTTATTCGGTCGAAATCGCGCTTTAGCATAAACGCATAGGTTAAAATGTGATGGGCAAATGTTATCGGTTGAGCTCTTTGTAAATGTGTATATCCGGGTATTATAGCATCGGTATTCTCAGCCGCTTTTTCGTTAATAGCTTTGATAAGATTAAGTATAAGCTTGCCGATTTCTTCACATTCTGCCGCTAAATATAGCCTAATATCAAGAGCAACTTGGTCGTTTCGGCTTCTTGCAGTATGCAGCTTTTTACCTGCATCGCCTATTCTCTTTGTAAGCTCTGATTCAATGAACATATGGATATCTTCCGCATTCATATCGAATGAAAGATTACCGTTTTCTATATCCTCAAGAATACCGCTAAGTCCATTTATAATTTCTGCCTTTTCACCGTCAGCTATTATACCCTTATCACCAAGCATTTTTGCGTGAACAATTGAGCCTATAATATCCTGCTTATACATTCTAGAGTCAAAATGAATTGAAGAATTAAAGTCATCCGCCTCTTTATCGAGCGCCTTCTCAAACCTTCCCGCCCACATTTTATCCATTATAAAACCTACTTATTTTAAATTATTTTTTTCTTTCATCTTTGCATAAACCTTTGTGGGAAGTCCGTAAAGATTTATGAAGCCCTGTGCATCCTTCTGATCATAAACCTCGTCCTCATCAAAGGTTGCAATTTCGGGGTCATAGAGTGAATAAAGAGAAGTAACACCGGCATTAATCATATTACCCTTGTAGAGCTTGAGGGTTACATCGCCTGTAACAGTTTTTTGTGTTTCTTTAACAAATGCAAGAATAGCCTCTGTTAAAGGAGTAAACCAAAGCGCATTATAAACATTTTCTGCAAGCTTCTGCGCTACTAGTGACTTGTAATGTGCAGTATCTTTATCAAGACAAATGCTTTCAAGCACCGAATGAGCTTTATAAAGAATTGCACCGCCGGGGGTTTCGTAAACACCGCGGCACTTCATACCAACAA
>CAYQFD010000136.1:0-3424 GCA_964416795.1 uncultured Ruminococcus sp.
AGAGGCACATCTAAAGGTAAAGGCTATGCCGGCGTAATCAAGCGCTGGAACTTCGGCCGTCTTAAAGAGTCTCACGGTACAGGCCCTGTTCACCGTCACGGTGGATCACTTGGTGCTTGCTCCAGCCCGTCAAGAGTTTTCAAAGGTAAGAAAATGGCAGGTCATCTGGGTAATGAACGTGTAACCGTTCAGAATCTCAGTGTAGTTAAGGTAGACGCAGAGAAGAACATAATCGCTGTTAAGGGTGCCGTTCCAGGTCCTAAGGGCGGAATCGTGGTTCTTTTTGATAGCGTTAAGGCCTAAGGGAAGGAGTGTTTCATATTATGCCTAATATAGCAGTACTCGATATGGCAGGCAAAAATGTGGGTGAAATCACATTAAGCGATGCTATTTTCGGAATTACTCCCAACGCTGTTGTAATGCATGCGGCAGTTATCAACTACCTCGCTAATCAGCGTCAGGGCACACAGTCCACTCTGACTCGTACCGAAGTTTCCGGCGGCGGTAAAAAGCCTTGGAGACAAAAGGGAACAGGTCACGCAAGACAGGGCTCAACAAGAGCACCCCAGTGGAGACACGGCGGTATTGTTCATGCACCGAAGCCCAGAGATTATTCATACTCACTCAACAAGAAGGTTAGAAGACTTGCTCTTCTCTCTGCTTTGTCTGATAAGGTTCTTTCGGGCAGCCTCATTGTTCTCGATGAATTAAAGCTTGAAACCTACAAGACAAAGGCTGTTGCAGATTGCCTCAAAGCAATCGGCGCCGGTAAAAAATCTCTTATCGTGCTTGAAGATAACAATGCTTTTGCTGTTAAGAGCATCGCAAACATTGCAGGTGCTAAGTCTGCTCAGGTCAACACAATCAACACCTATGACATCATCAATGCTGATACATTGGTAATCGTTAAGGGTGCTGTAGCAAAACTTGAGGAGGTATATGCATAATGAAAACCGCACAGGATATCATTATTGCTCCGGTTATTACCGAAAAGAGCATGTCAGGAATTGCTGACAAGAAATACACTTTTAAAGTAGCTCGTGATGCTAACAAGATTGAAATTGCTGAAGCTGTTGAAGCCCTTTTCAAAGGCACTAAGGTTGCAAAGGTAAATACAATCAGTGTTCGCGGAAAAATGAAGCGTATGGGACGTTACAGCGGTTATACTGCTGCTTGGAAAAAAGCAATCGTAACTCTAGACGCTGATTCTAAGCCCATCGAATTCTTCGACGGTCTTATGTAATTAACACGAGTTTGGAAACATTTGGTTTCCGGTGATGTATGAAGTCGAAAACGGCTTCGCTAAGCCAAAATAGGAGAGTGAAATTTACAATGGCTATTAAACATTACAAGCCGACTACTAACGGTCGCCGTAATATGACAACTATGGATTACTCCGGATTGTCAAAGGTAGCGCCTGAAAGAAGTTTGCTTACAGCTATTAAGAAAAATGCCGGTAGAAACAGCTACGGCAGAATCACCGTTCGCCACAGAGGCGGCGGAAACCGCAAGAAATACAGAATTATCGATTTCAAGAGAGAGCGTTTCGGAATCCCCGCTACAGTTCTTACTCTTGAATACGATCCCAACCGTTCAGCATTCATCGCCCTCGTTCAGTATGAGGACGGCGAGAAGCGTTACATCATCGCTCCTCAGGATTTAAAGGTTGGCGACACTGTTGTAAGCGGTCCCGATGCAGATATTAAACCCGGTAATGCATTACCCCTTGTTAATATCCCCGTCGGTACATTTATCCACAATATTGAGCTTTATCCCGGAAAAGGTGCACAGCTTGCACGTTCCGCAGGTAATATGGCACAGTTGATGGCTAAAGAAAACGGAATGGCGCTCTTACGTTTGCCTTCAGGCGAGCTTCGCAACGTTCCTGTTAAGTGTATGGCAACAGTTGGTGTTGTTTCAAATCCTGAACACGCTAACGTTAACTACGGCAAAGCAGGCCGTAAGCGCCATATGGGTTGGAGACCTACCGTTCGCGGTTCTGTAATGAACCCCTGCGATCACCCTCACGGTGGTGGTGAAGGTAAGTCACCTATCGGCCGTCCCGGCCCTGTAACCCCTTGGGGCAAACCCACCTTGGGTTACAAAACCCGTAAGAAAAATAAGCAAAGCAATAAATATATTGTTAAGCGTCGTAAGTAGTCCACGAAAGGAGATTGAATTATGGGAAGAAGCATTAAAAAAGGCCCTTACGTGCAACCTGTGTTGCTTAAAAGGGTATTAGAAATGAATGAAGCCGGCGAAAAGCGTGTTCTCAAAACCTGGAGCCGTTCATCAACCATATTCCCCGATTTCGTCGGACACACCTTTGCAGTACATGACGGACGCAAACACGTTCCGGTTTATGTAACAGAGGATATGGTTGGACACAAGCTCGGTGAATTTGCACCGACAAGAACATTCAAAGGCCACGCAGGCTCTAAGACCAGCGGTAAGTAAAGGAGAGTTAGACTATGGAAGCAAGAGCAATACTTAAATATGCTCGTATTTCACCCCGTAAGGTGAAAATCGTTATGGACTTAATCCGTAACCAAGATGCTGACAAGGCTATGGCTATCCTCAAGTTTACTCCTAAGTCTGCTTGCGAGTATTTGGAAAAGCTTTTAGCGTCAGCTATAGCAAACGCACAAAACAATCACAATATGGACGTTTCTCGTCTTTATGTTGCTGAATGCTTTGTATGTCCCGGACCTACTCTTAAGAGAATTCGTCCGAAGGATCACGGCAGAGCACACCGCATCTTAAAGAGAACAAGCCATATGACTATCGTTCTTAAAGAACGCGAAATCTAAAGAGGAGGTTTAAGTTATGGGTCAGAAAGTTAATCCGCACGGACTCCGTGTTGGCGTTATTAAAAACTGGGACTCACGTTGGTTTGCCAAGGACAGCGTTTTCGGTGATACTTTGGTTGAGGACTATAACCTCCGTAAATACCTTAAGAAGACACTTTACAGTGCAGGTATTTCAAAAATCGAAATCGAACGTGACGAAAAGCGTGTAAGATTACACATCCACTGTGCTAAGCCTGGTATGGTTATCGGCCGTAACGGTAGCGAAATTGAAAAACTTCGCGAAACCTGTCAGGCAAAGCTCGGCAAAACTGTTGTAGTTAATATCGTTGAGATTAAAACTCCCGATGCCGATGCACAGTTAGTTGCTGAAAACATTGCAACACAGTTAGAAAAGCGTATCTCTTTCCGCCGCGCTATGAAGCTCGCTATCGGCAGAGCAATGCGTCTCGGCGTTAAGGGTATCAAAACTCAGGTTTCAGGTCGTCTCGGCGGTGCTGAAATCGCAAGAAGCGAACAGTATCACGAAGGTACTATTCCCCTTCAGACTCTCAGAGCAGACATTGACTACGGTTTTTATGAAGCAGATACCACATATGGTAAAATCGGCGTAAAAG
>CAYQFD010000137.1:0-3422 GCA_964416795.1 uncultured Ruminococcus sp.
GTAGCCTGTCCCCTGCCTATACCCTTGGTTTCGCGTGTAATACAGATTGAGCCGCCGCCGATACCAACCTTAATAAAGTCAGCACCTGCTTCTGCAAGGAATAAGAAGCCTTCGCGGTCTACAACGTTACCTGCTCCAACCTTTACGCTGTCGCCGTATTTCTCGCGGATGAACGCGATTGTTCTTGACTGCCACTCGCTAAAGCCCTCAGAGGAGTCAATGCAAAGTACATCGGCACCTGCCTCAACCAAAGCGGGAACACGCTGTTCATAGTCGCGGGTGTTAATGCCAGCGCCTACAACATAACGCTTGTCCTTATCAAGCAATTCGTTAGGATTTTCCTTGTGAGCATCATAGTCCTTGCGGAAAACGAAATATTTCAAGTTTCCGTTTTTATCAACTATCGGGAGAGAATTAAGCTTATTATCCCAGATAATATCGTTAGCCATTTTAAGAGTGGTGGACTCATCAGCTACAACCAATTTTTCAAGCGGAGTCATAAACTCTTTAACCTTAACATCGGTTGACATACGGCTGACACGGTAATCTCTGCCTGTAACAATACCTAAAAGCTTACCGTTTGCTGTTCCGTCAGAAGTGACAGCAACTGTCGAGTGACCTTTTTGAGCTTTTAGCTCAAGTATATCTGCCAAGGTGCTATCTGGTGTAACGTTGGAATCGCTTACAACAAAGCCTGCTTTATAGGATTTAGCTCTTGCCACCATTGCCGCCTCATCCTCAATAGACTGTGAGCCATAGATAAACGAAACACCGCCCTCGCGTGCAAGTGCTACTGCCAAGCGGTCGCCCGAAACCGACTGCATTATAGCAGAGGTCATAGGTATATTCATAGAAATTGCAGGTTCCTCGCCCTTCTTGAACTTAACAAGAGGGGTTTTAAGGCTTACATTCGCAGGAACACACTCTGAAGAAGAGTAACCGGGAACCAACAAATACTCGTTAAACGTATGTGACATTTCTTTGAAATAATATGCCATTTTTGAAACTCCTTTTCGGTATAATATATTTAATTCATTATATTATTAAAGCGGCTTAAAGTCAACCAAAATTTAATCTTTTAAAGAAAAACAAATGCAAAACACTAAAAAAGAAAAAATCCATTGATAATTAAAAAGTTTTATGCTACAATACAAGGGCTACACATCTGAATATGCACATTGTTAGGGGAATACTATCGGTAAAAATGTATTCTCTCTTCCTGACTTTGTGCAGATGTGTAGCAACATTGAGAGAAACGTTTTTCGGTGCGTCTCTTAATGGGACGCACTTTTTTATTACCGAAAAAAATCTTTACTATAAGGAGTTAATCAATGAAATTCAAAAAAACACTTTCCTTATTGATAATCTTTATTTTACTTTTTCCGTATGTTTTAAAACTACTTACTGTTTCTGCCGAAGATGTAACTGATTCTAAAATCACAATGAAATATTACAACGGTTCTACTTGGATAGATTTCAATAAAACTGCTGAAACAGAACGAATTACAGGTATCAGACTCACCACATCAAGTAATGATTATTATTTAAAATATGAAACTCAGAATGAAGGTGTCGGTAAATTCTACTCTGCCGTCAAAAGCAACGATACGAGCGAATCTGCATATGCAGGAACAGGCGACAAAGAATCTAATCAACGCTCAGTCCAACTAATTCGGATTAATGCATATAGAACTTCTGATGACCATAAAATAAATTCTGAAATCGTGGTTATGTACCGCGTTAGAGCAAACGGAAAATGGTTGTCTTGGGTGAGCAACGCTGATTCTGCCGTCAGAGAAAAGATAAAAAATCAATATTTCCTTGAGGGCGAGGTCGACCTCGTATCAACCTATTCAGGAATTGTGAATTATAATATTACAGGAATAGAAATCAGATTATTTGAAGAACTTGATAGCGGTTTTAATGAAATCAAACTTTCGGGAAATGAATATAACCCCCAAATGCAATATACTGTAAGCGATTCGGTCTTTAATTCATTTGAAACTGCAACACAAATTGAAGAATCAATCAGCACAATTAAAATTATAAGTGATTCAGATAAACCCTATTATCTTTCATATTGCGTAAGAGGTGAGGGGAAAAGCGGGTATTATTCAACCGTTGACAGCACTGAGAATGACTATGCCGGAGTTTTTGGAAACCCAATTCAAACAGTGAAAATTAATGCCTATGCAAAAGGACAGATAACACCTCTCAAAGAAAAAATAGTTGTGATGTATCGTGTATATACTACCAAATGGTTACCTTGGGTAAGCAACGCTGACCCCGAATGGATGCAGAGTGTGAAACTCAAATATAAAATTGCAGGTCCTCTTGACACAAAAAGCGGATATGCAGGGGTTGTAGGAACCAATATCAAAGCAATAGAAATCAGAGTTTTTGAAGAAAACGAAGTTATGACAAGTTGCTCTAATCAAAATTCAAAAACAATCGAAGCACCTTATATCAACCAAATTGAATCAGGTTTTCCGACGGGATGCGAAAGTGTCAGCACCGTTATGGCGCTAAACTATTCGGGAATAAACATAACAACAGACGAATTTGTTGATAACTATCTTGATATAGACCAAAACTCTCATAATTTCAACCCCAATACTCATTTCGGCGGCAATCCGAGAAGTGACAGCGGTATGGGATGCTATGCGCCTGTAATAATGAACGCTTTGGATAAAATCCTTGAAAACGACACCCATTACGCGCAAAATGTTTCCGCCACTCCCCTTTCCCAGCTTTGCACAGAATACATAGACAACGGAATACCTGTTATTGTTTGGGCAACTATGGATATGAATGAGGGCAAGATTGTAGATTACTCAGAGGGACTCAGTTGGCGTTCCCCCGAACACTGTCTGCTTTTAGTTGGGTATGATGATTACTGCTATATTTTCCACGACCCGCTGAGAAGCGAATATATTCACTATTTAAAAGCGGATACCGAAATCGCCTATGAATTTATGTTAAGCCAGTCAGTAGTAATACTTAATGACCCCGAACAAACGGTTTTGAATTCCGAAGGTCTGATTGTTAAGAAAATCGATAAAGACGGAAATCTCACAAGTTATGTTTACGATGGCGATAATGTTCTTATTAAATCAGTCAACGGAAAAAATGCCGATGTAAACTGTGACGGAAAAGAGGATATTAGAGATCTTGTATCAATTAAAGAAGTTATTGCATATTCAGCTGACGATGTATTGAATAGTTGCGATATCAATTCAGATAACATAACCAATAGCGGAGATATTACAATTCTCATAAAATTTTTATTGGGTTGGTGTTTTTATGAAAACAATCTGATTATTTAAGTATCAGATTTCAAATAAAAGCATCATATTAAACATGGGGTTGTCTCACTAAAGGAAATTTGAACAAACTTTGCCTCCCTCTGACGAGGGAGGTGG